>JAQTRC010000043.1:4502-27044 GCA_028712665.1 Desulfuromonadaceae bacterium | reverse complement strand
ATCGTAACGGCGAAGCCCTGCCAGAGTCCAGGGATACCCTCGACAGGGTAGGGTGGCTTATGGCAATCCACAAGGCGCTGGGCCTGCTCTACCCTTACAACGAAGATGTACGATACTCCTGGGTCACACGCCGGAACAAGGCGTTTGATAACCTCACCCCTCTTGATGTTATGAGAGAGCAGGGGATTATCGGTATTGCACGTGTTTCCCGGTATCTTGACCACTACAGAGGATTGTGAGCCGTGAACGGTCTTCTCGACACTACGACCGATTTCAGCGGTGATCTGTTTCGCAATATCGTCTCGTTGCGGGAATCCCGCGACCTGTTCGCGGATCTGACAGATGGTGACGCGGCACTTAGCCATATAGCTACCTATGCAGAGATGCGCGTCAAGGAAGATATCCCCGGCGGGTTCCTTAACCGGGGTTTTCACTATACGACAGCGATCAACTACCCGTTCGACCATGAACCGTACCTGGCTACCAGGTATGGAAATGGTGGATACGGGGTATGGTATGGTTCCATGGAGTTGAACACCAGTATCCACGAAACCTGCTATCACATGATGCGGGGTGAAGAGGGAGTTGAAGGGCTTAAATCTCCAATCATACGGGAAAGGGCCGTTTATCTGGTGGGCTGTCAAGCGGTGCTGATCGACCTCCGCGGGAAGCAAAAAACTTTCCCATGGTTGGTGGCCGACGACCATGGCATGACACAGGCGGTTGGGGGGAGGTTGCAACGGGAGGGGCACCCTGGACTTCTTGCTCCGTCTGCTCGCTGCATAGGGACAAACCTGGCGGCCTTCAAGCCGGTGATACTGAGCAACCCAAGGCACCACTGCTATCTAACTTACCGACTCGACCCAGTTACCAGAAGGATCTCTGTTGAAAGGCAACCGGGAGAGCAGTTATGCGATTTTTCATATCCTTAGTTTGATAGACATAGCGAGTATCAGAGAAGACACGAAGGTGCTGAAAAGTTGCCTGGTCAGCGAGTTGAAAGACGGTCAGTCGGTTCGGGTAGGGATCAACTCCCGTAGCGTCCGTACCCGCTCCACCGCCGGTGGATGGGAATAGTATAGAGCGGCATAGAGGGGATGAGGGAACAGGTTGGAGAGATTCTCGGCCGACATCTTGACCAGAGCTGAAGCCAGATCTTCAGGTTTTCCGGTCAGATCGGAGGCAAAGCGGTCGGCCTCCCGTTCATGACAGCGCGAACGCCAGGCCGAAAACGGGCCGAGCGGGAAAAGTACCAGCGAGGCGACAAAGCCGAGCACAACCATCCTGGCAGGAAGCGAAATATCGCCGGGCAATCCCAACAGTCCTGGCACTCCTTGCCAGGAGAGCAGCTTAAAGCCGATCCACGATCCGGCCAGCGCCATGATCTCCGCCCACAATAACCGTTTCCAGATATGCCCCTTCTTCCAATGCCCGATCTCGTGAGCCAGCACCGCTACAATCTCTCCATGGCTCATCTGTTTGATCAGGGTGTCGAACAGCACAATCCTTTTGACCTTGCCGATGCCGGTAAAATAGGCGTTGGAATGTTTGCTCCGCCTGGATGCGTCCATCTGCATAACCCGCCCCACCTTCAGACCGGCCTTCTCCATCATTATACGGATTTCATCCTCCAGCCCCTCTTCCGTCACAGGCTCGAATTTGTTGAAAAGCGGTTCGATAACGTAGGGGGAGATAAACATCATGAACAGGCCGAAGAGCGCCATGAATCCCCACACCCAGAGCCACCAGCTCTTCGGACTCCACTCGATCAGCTGGAATACAACTGTGATCAGGAGCGCCAGCAGGAGTGCGCCGATGGCCTGAGATTTCAGGAAATCCACGATCCAGAGCCTTATAGTGGTGGTGTTGAAACCGTAGCGCGCCTCGATGCGGAAAGTGCCGTACAGATCAAAGGGAATGCCGAACAGCGTCGATGCCCAGGAGAGGAGCAGGAAGAAGAGAATGGCTGAAATGATGGATGAACTGCTTAATGTGCTGACGTACCGGTCATAAGTTGTAACCAACCCGCCAAACAGGAAGAGGATCAGCAGAGCGTTGTCGAAGAGGGAATCCCACAAACCGAGACGGCTGGAGTCAAAGGTATAAGCGGAACTGCGGCGGAGTTTCTCTTCGTCGATAGCGCCTTCAAAACCTTCCGGCACGATTGAACCATGCCGCTTGAGGTGCTGCAGGTTGATGTACCGCAGCCAGTAGCTGAAGAGAGTGATGGCGGAAAAGAGACAGAACATGGTAAGCTTCATCGTGTATCCTTCGTCGGTGGTGGTCGCGACAATATCTCAAAAGAGCGTGAGATGTCCAAAGTAAACTGATCTGTCAGAGATGTTTGAACATATGGCACTCGACGAACGATTTTACCAATAGATGGAACATATCTTGCTGTCGGATTTAACTATAATCTCCTCTTTGAATAAACTATAATATCTGATAAAGCTTTCATTGTTGTGAGGAAAGAATAAGGAAATAATGTTGTTGTAAATTGAAAGGATATTCTTATGGACTTTACCAGAATGTTGCATAAATTCACTGTTGTACCCTCTCTTACAGACGAACTGGTTGCTTTGCAACGGGTTGCTTACAATCTCTGGTGGAGCTGGGAACCGGACGGCATAAACCTGTTCCGCCGACTGGACTCCGATCTCTGGAAATCTACCCGCCACAATCCGGTCGAGATGCTCGGAATTTTACAGCAGACAACGCTGGATGCCTTGAAGGGTGACGAAGGCTTCATGGCTCACCTCAAAAAAGTGGACGAGAAGCTGACCGAATACCTTGAGGCAAAAACCTGGTTCCAGAAAAGCTGCAACGGCAGCTCAAATATGAAGGTGGCCTATTTCTCCATGGAGTTCGGTCTGCATGAATCGTTGCCGATCTATTCGGGCGGCCTCGGCATCCTGGCGGGTGACCACCTGAAATCGGCATCGGATCTGGGTCTGCCGCTGGTCGGGGTGGGCCTGTTGTACCGTCAGGGTTATTTCCGTCAGTACCTCAACAACGAGGGATGGCAACAGGAATATTATCCCGAGAACGATTTCTACAACCTGCCGCTGACCCTGGAGCGGGATGAAAAGGGGCTGCCGCTTTTCTTCGAACTGGAGTTCGGCCCAAGAAAGTTCAAGGTGCATATCTGGCGGGTGCAGATTGGACGCGTGCCGCTCTATCTGCTGGATACCAACCTTGAGGAAAACAGCCCGGAAGACCGGCTGATCACTGCCCAGCTCTACTTTGGCGACAAGGAGATGCGCATGATCCAGGAGATTCTGCTCGGGATCGGAGGCATCCGCGCCCTGCGCACCCTGGGGATCATCCCAAATATTTGCCACATGAACGAGGGGCACGCCGCTTTTCTCGCGCTTGAGCGGATCCGCCTTTTGATGGAAAAACGGGGAATAAAATTCAACGAGGCCCGTGAGATTGTCAAAGCCGGCAATATATTCACCACTCATACCCCCGTAGAGGCCGGGATCGACCACTTTTCTCCCGAACTTCTGGACAAGTTTTTTACACGCTACTACAAGTCGCTCGGAATCAGCCATGCTGAATTCATCGGCCTCGGGCGCCAGAACCCCGATAACCAGCAGGAGTCTTACTGTATGGCGGTGCTGGCGCTCAAGCTGGCCGGGAATGCCAATGGAGTCAGCCAGCTGCATGGAGAGGTTTCGCGCAAGATGTGGAAATACCTCTGGCCGGAGCTGCCTGAGGAACAGTTGCCGCTGACTTCCATCACCAACGGCGTCCATACCCGCACCTGGATGTCCAACCATATGGCCAGCCTGCTCGTGCGCTATCTGGGAACCCGCTGGATGGACGATCCGACCGATCACAAAGTCTGGCACCGCATCGCCAAGATCCCTGATGCCGAGTTGTGGCGCGCCCGTCAGAGTTGCCGCGAGAAACTGGTCGACTTTGCCCGCCAGCGGCTTAAAGAACAGCTGATCAAGGTAGGTGCTACCACCAAGGAGATCGCTACGGCCGAGGAGGTACTCGACCCCGAAGCGCTGACAATCGGCTTTGCCCGCCGTTTTGCCACCTATAAGCGAGGAGCGCTTCTGCTCCGGGATCTTGACCGCCTGGCACGAATCCTCAACAACCCTGAGATGCCGGTGCAGTTCATCTTTGCCGGCAAGGCCCACCCACAGGATCAGGAGGGGAAGGAGCTGATCCGCCAGATCGTACAGGCCGCGCATCACGAGCGATTCCGCCATCGGATTGTATTTATCGAGGATTACGACATGGAGGTGGCCCGCCATCTGGTACAGGGGGTGGATGTCTGGCTCAATACCCCTCTGCGCCCCATGGAGGCGAGCGGCACCAGCGGTATGAAGGTAGCTTTCAACGGCGGCCTCAATTTAAGCGTTCTGGACGGTTGGTGGTGCGAAGGGTACCAGGGCAATAATGGCTGGGCCATTGGCAAGGGGGAGGTTTACGCAGATATCGACTATCAGAACCAGGTCGAGGGGCGAGCCGTATACGATCTGCTGGAGAAAGAGGTTGTGCCGCACTTCTATGACCAGGGGAGCGACGGAGTTCCCCGGTCGTGGATAGCCACCATGAAAGCCTCCATGCAGAGCCTCTGCCCGGTCTTTTCCACCGACCGGATGGTGCAGGAATACGCCGGCCGCTCCTATATTCCGGCTTATGCCCAGTGGAAACAGCTGGTTGATGACGAACTCGTATTGGCGCTGGATCTGGCGCGCTGGAAGGAGCGGATATTCAAGGCTTGGCCTAATGTTCGTATCGAAAGTGCCGAAGCGGCTGTGGCCGATTCAGTGGCGGTTGGAAGTCTGGTCCCGGTGTCGGCCCGCATCGCCCTGGGAGATATTCCGGTGAATGATATTTCGGTGGAAGGATATTTCGGCGTATTGGACTCAACCGGAAACATCCAGGGTGGCGAAACGGTGGAGCTGGAGATGAAGCGGGAACTTGGCGGCGGCGTTTACGAATTTGGCGGCCTCTTTGAATGCCGTTTCTGTGGCAGGCACGGTTTCATGATGCGGGTCATGCCGAGGCACAAGATTCTCGGTAATATATATGAACCTGGCTATTTAATTTGGGGATAGTTTTCAACTTCAGTAGTTAGTAGCCAGAATTATAGGAGTCAGAATAAACAAGACGGATACTGCAGGTTTTTTCAGGCATTTGGGATACAAAATACTTGATTTGGAACATGGCTCCATCATCCTTCTGAATTCTGACTACAGAGATTCTGAATCCGTAATAGTTAGGGTACCATGGCTTTAGCAACCGACATCCAGCAACAGGTCTATGACCTGCTTTCCCGCGCGTCGAACATCTCCTTCGTCACTGCCGACCAGGAAACGGGAATCCAGACCGGGCTCTCACCCGGCCAGAGGGTTACTGCAGTGGTCTTGACAACCTTGCCCAACAATCGTACGCAGGTGCAGGTAGGCGGAGAACGCTTCAACCTCGATCTGCCGATGCCGGTGCGCCCAGGGCAGACCCTGGAGATGACTTTCGTCTCCGCTGATCCCCGCTCCACCTTTGCCATATCCCGTCAAGGGGGCGCCACCCCGCCGGTAAGCCTCTCAGATGCTTCGCGCCTGTTGAGTCTGCTGGTTTCAAACGAGCAGACTGTTGACCCCAAATTTCGCTCGTCACTCCAGAACATCGGCGATATGTTGCGCCGCTCATCGGGCGAAACGGGCGTGTTGGCCAATCTGATGGACGAGGCCCTGACCTATGGTGTTTTGAGGGAGGGGGGGAAGGGGGTTCTCCAACCCGCTGACGATTCCATTCGTCAACCGGGGAACCGGCAGGGAGCAGAGGTTCAACAGGGTACGCGTCAGCTGACTCCGGAGCAGACCAGGCTGGCGGCTTTCGAAGCCAACGCGTCCCAGATCTTGAAAAACATAGCCCAAAACTCCCGGTTCGTTCTGACTGAGGCTGCAAACCTGCCGGTAACCCCGCTCCCTTTTCTGCCGGGCGATGAGGTTGACGCGACAGTTGTAGGCACTCTGCCGGGCGGGAGGGCTTTTGTGCAGGTAGCCGGTTCCACTCTGGAGCTGCAATTGCCGAGAACGGTTCAGGCCGGCGAGATACTCCGGCTTACCTACATTTCATCGTTACCAAAGCCTACTTTTGCAATACCCCGTTCACAGCCCGATGCTTCACCCGCTTCCTTAAGCGAGGCCGGGCGCTGGTTGAGTGTGCTGGAGCACAGCTCAGGCGGAGTGTCCGGTCAGCAGATGTATGTATTGGAGCGCCTGAATAACGTATTGAAAAGCCTGCCGCCAGATTCACCGGCATTTACGGCCATACAGGATGAAGCCATCACCTATCAGACGGTTATGCGCGGACGGGACACCTCGGATGGGTCAGTTGAGGCTCAGGCTTCGATGCTGACAGCGCAGCGGGTTCCAAACGCAACCGGTAACGGTATTGTCTTAAGCGATGATATGGCCAAGCTCCTTCAGGCAGTAATCAAAGGGAATCGCCTGGCACTGCTTGAAGCGCTCGGTCAGCAGGCCATGCCGTCCGGCCTTGTGCCGGGGCAACTGCTGAAAGGAGAGGTTATGTCGGCTCTGGGCGGCGGTCGCTTCATGGTCCAGGTGGCGGGCCAGATGCTCGAATTCGCGATGCCGAAAGGGATCAGGCGTGGTGATATGATCAACCTCTTCTTTATCACGGAAGAACCCAAGGATACCTTTTTGATGGCCCGCTTCGGCCGACTGAGCGATTCCCGTGTCAGCGATACAGGGCGCTGGTTGAGCGGTTTTCTGGCTGCGTCCTCGGAGCGGGTGTCGGCACAGACGGCTTTGAATATCCTCAGTACGCTTCTCTCCGCCCCACCCTCCGATGCCTCGCAGGTTAGCAGGACACTGCAGCAGGGGCTGCGCGAGAGTGGACTTTTCTATGAATCTCACCTGGCGCGCTGGTTTGGCGGGGAATATGCGCTGGAAGATCTTCTCAAAGAACCGCAGGGGCGCTTGTCTCCACGGATTTTACAGAGTGCCGGGGAGCAGGGGAACAGTGCGGAAAAACTGGGTCAGGCAATCATCAAGATCATATCCGCAGATCTGATGGAAGCCGCGTTCAATCAAGCCGGCACCGGCACGGCCCAGGAAAGGATCGCGGATCAGCGCACACTGCCCGTTGTCAGTGAACAATTGTCAGCGCTTCAGAACGGCCAGCTCATGCTCCGCGGCGATCTGTTTCCGGGACAGCGCCTTGAGTGGACCGTCGCCGAGCGGGAGGCGCATCGCAATGACTCAGGCGAGCGGGAGCGCAGCTGGGAGACCAGTCTGAATCTCGACTTGCCGCGGCTGGGGGCGGTTGGCGTCAAGCTCAGCCTTGATGGTACCCTGGTCAGAATGCACGTTCGTGCTGAAGATGGCAAGACAGTCCCGCTTCTTGAAACCGGAAGGGGTGTAATAACCGAGCAGCTTGAGGCTGCCGGGTTGAAGCCGGTGGAGATTATCATACAAAATGCCTCCCCGTGATGATGAAAATCGACGTGCGGCGGCTCTCTCCTATAAACAGGGATATTACGCGCCGGTGGTGATTGCCAGTGGCAAAGGGGTGGTGGCTGAGGCTATTATTGCCTGCGCGCACGAAGCGGGGGTTTATGTCCATGAGTCGCCCGAACTGGTCAAATTGTTGATGCAGGTGGATAATGACCAGTTCATCCCTCCGGAATTATACAGAGCGGTGGCTGAAGTTCTGGTCTGGTTGTATGCGATGGAAAATGAGGGTTTGTAATTATATGAATCGGAACGGATAAAACAATGCGGATCAAGTTTGGGACTGACGGTTGGCGCGGGGTTATTGCCGATGATTTTACTTTTGATAACCTGTCATTTGTGGCTCAGGCCACGATGGATTATATGAACCGTGAAGGGCTTGGGAACAAAGGGGTGGTTATCGGCTACGATCGGAGGTTTTTGTCGCGGGACTTTGCCCGGCGAGTATCCGAAATTGCTGCCGGGAATGGTATAAAGGCAAAGTTGACGGAGGAGTATACTCCAACACCTGCACTCTCGTGGGCGGTGAGGGAGTCGAATGCCGGGGCCGGCGTGATGATAACCGCAAGCCACAACCCGTCCGAGTACAACGGTTTCAAGATCAAGGAGGCCTTTGGCGGCTCCGCACTTCCTTCGACAACCAGGATCATCGAAGAGATCGTTTCATTTAACTGCGACAACGGTCGCCGGGTCGTGGCCCTTCCCTATTGCGAGGCATTGGAGAGGGGCCTCGTCGAACTCGTTGACCCATCTGAAGGGTATTTTCACCAGATCAGCCGCTATGTGGATCTTGACCTGATTGCAAAGGCGGGAATTCAGGTTCTGGTCGATCCGATGTACGGCGCCGGCTCCGGCTTCATTCCGAAACTCCTCCCCTCTGTCGACGAGATTCACAACATCGAAAACCCCGCTTTCGGCGGGATCGCTCCCGAACCGATCGCCCAGAACCTCCAGGAATTGTCAACTTTGATAAAAAGCGGAAAATACCGGGTCGGCCTGGCGTTGGACGGCGATGCAGACCGGATAGGAGCGGTTGACGAGAACGGAGATTTTTTCTCCTCACACTGCATCTTTACCGTTATTCTGCGGCACATGTTCGAGTATAAGAAATTGACCGGAGCAGTTGTCAAGACCGTATCGACAACGCGCATGATCAATCTGCTGGCAGAAAAATATGGTCTCGAGCTGTATGAGACGCCGATCGGCTTCAAGCATATCTGCGAGCTGATGCTGGAGCGCGATATCCTTATGGGTGGGGAAGAATCCGGCGGCCTGGGTGTCAGAGGACATATGCCGGAGCGGGACGGCATCCTCTCCGGCCTGCTGCTCCTGGAGGCGATGGCTGTCAGCGGCAAGGGTTTGAGGCAGATGCTGGTGGAGACGATGGATGAGATCGGCCACTTCCACTACCGCCGCATCGACCGACGAATCGAAGATGCTGCCAAGGAGCAGCTTATTGCGAAGTTGAATTCGCAATCGCCGGTAGAGATTGACGGCCATATGGTCACTGCCACAAACTTCAGTGACGGTTTCAAGTTTATTTTCGAGAGCGGCGAGTGGTTGTTGATCCGCCCGTCCGGTACCGAGCCGGTTTTGCGTCTGTACTCCGAAGCTGGATCTCCGGATCAGGTGGATCGATTTCTGCGGGCTGCAGTCAAAATAGCAGGAGTCTGACACTATTCGGAATCCCTAATTCAGTTGTCGGAATAAAGGAGAATGACAGAGCCGATGTTCAATATTCCAGAGT
The DNA here is from genome assembly GCA_028712665.1 of Desulfuromonadaceae bacterium. Lineage (GTDB taxonomy): Bacteria > Desulfobacterota > Desulfuromonadia > Geobacterales > Pseudopelobacteraceae > JACRCG01. Next base: position 17,798 of record JAQTRC010000043.1, on the reverse strand, counting down.
TCTGCCTCGAATATTCCGCCTCCCGCCTACCGGCTGCGGAATAGTTTACTATTTCGGCGTCTTTATAAATCTGAGATTGCGCAAGTAAAAAAAATGCTTATAATCTACGCGCCGAAGTTCATGATTTGATGTCATAATGTTCTTACGGAACTTGTATACAAAAAAACCAGACAGGGAGGGGCAGAGCATGGCAAACATTTTGATAGTAGACGATTCATCTACAATGAGGAAAATCATCTCGCGGTCGTTGCGACAGGCAGGTCTGAGCGTTGACGAGATCTATGAAGCGGGTGATGGTATTGAGGGGTTGGGTGTTATTGCATCGGGCAAGTCGATCCAGCTGATTCTGTCCGACATCAATATGCCCAATATGGACGGCCTCGAATTTGTTAAAATGGTGCGAGCCAACGGCAATTCGACACCGATCGTGATGATTACCACCGAAGGTGGAGAGGAGATCATTGCCGAGGCCATGTCGAGCGGAGCCAGCGACAGCATCAAAAAACCGTTTACCCCGGACCAGCTTCAGGAGAGGCTGGGAGCGCTTCTATGAGCCTTAACTCAGATATTTCAGATTCGATCAAATTCACCGAAGAGTTGTTGGCTGGTTACATCATAGTTGCAACGCGGGAAGTCTTTACGACCATGATCATGATGGACCCGAAAGATGAATTTCCGATGCGCGAGCCGGTCAGCCGCTTCAAGTGCAGTATCACCGGCATGGTAGGGTTTGCCGGTACTTACTCCGGGGTTATTTCGATTCACTGCCCGGTCGATCTGGCGATGAAAATTACCTCCAGCATGCTTGGCATGGAATGTGATGAGGTAAATGACGACTTAAACGATGCAATAGGTGAAATCGCCAATATGCTGGGAGGCAGTGTCAAGCAGGTGCTGTCGAAAGGTGGACTGGATGTCAAACTTTCGATCCCGACGGTGATTGCGGGTGAGGATTATACGGTCAACTCGCTTTCGGACAGTGACTGCGTTGTCATTCCGTTTGTTGTGGAAGGGCAGAAGTTTCTGGTCGGATTGACTCTTAAAAAGGATATATAGCCCTGTGACGGCATGTAAAATATCGCAAGACTCCTGCCGTCAGGTTCGGCCCGGCCCCTGATATACAACAGGATCGTTAGGTTAGCCGGTATGTTTTCTGTCTGCCATAACAAAAAGGGGTAAGTACGTCCCCGAATTATTCCTGCAAACAGCGCAGCAATAACGGTTTTTACGGACAAAACAAGCAGAAAACAATTTGTGACTTGTTGAACAGGAAGACGATATCTGATGGATGGTTACAAAATGCTATACGAGATGCTGGAAGCCGCTCTGAAGCAGGCCGGAGAAGAGAGCGGCATGCTTCTTGGGCAGGAGCTTTCCATCGCCCTCTCCGATTCTTTGGCAACCAGCAAAACTTCCTACTTTGGAGACCTGGACGACGGTGTTTTTGTCCTGGGAGTTGATTCAGGCGAGGCTTACACCGGGCAGCTTTATCTCGTGTTCTCACTGCGCGACGCCATAGTCATGAGCAGCATTCTGCTCGGGATTCCACCCGCCCGTATCCAGGAGAAAAAACGGCTTTCGATCATAGAGAGTGATGATATAGATGCCTTCTCCGAGATTGCCAATATGGTTAACGGCGCACTAAACGCCGTTTTTCAGGGTACGCTTCCCAACAAAGTCCGGCTCAAATTATTACCCCCCAAGAAGTATGTTCCGGAAATCGACACGCTGGACGAGGAGGATCCGCTCCCCGATGGTGATTACCTCATGTTCCGCTCCAAATTGGAGATGCCGGGACAGGAGATGAATTACCTGGATGTGCTGATACCGGTACACCTTGGCAACCTGTTCGACCCGCCGGAAGTTTCGAAAGAAGTAGCGGAAGTTTCGGATGAAGAAGCAGATATTGAAACGGCTCCGCCGGAGCCTGGTGACTCTGCCGGACCCGAAGAAAAACCTGTAGAATCGCCCGTGGGTGCAACTGTTGGAGTTGACAGCATCGTAGTTCTGGAGGACAACGAGATCGAACGCCAGCACCTGGTTGAGCTTATTGCATTTACCGAATTCAAGGTGGTCGAGGGTTCACTGGATGCCGACATCAAAGAACTTTTCAGCGGGCGGAATGTCAGGCTGGTGCTGATTGGTTCACAGGATGCGGATGACCGTGAGTTAGCGGTCTGCATCAAGGTCAACGCCATAAGGCAGGACTCCCCCCCTCCTATAATAATGAGCGCCGAATGCTGGACGCGAACCGCTGTGCTGAAGGCTTTGAAATACGGCGCGCGGGATATTATAATAAAACCTTTCAGCAGTGATGATGTTGTTACCAAAGTGCGGCGTTACTGCAAGCTGCCCCCGGTCTAAGCCATGGAACAGATAAGAGAGAACTCCATAAGTTTCATATCGCTTGCGATGAAGGCTCCGCTCTGCTGCCTCTTCTGGATTCTGGTCTCAGCTCCTCTATGCATTCCCGACGATGCGCTGGCATCGATTCCCAACCGCGTCTACCGGGTCGATATCCGGCCCAAAAAAGAGTATACCCGCATCACGCTTCGACTGGCTGAACCCCCCGCCTACAACCTCGCCGCCATCCCCGGAAACCGGCTGCGTTTGGTCATTGAGGATACCGATGGCACAATATTTAAAAAATTCAGGCGATATTCGGATCAGAATATCGGCGGCCTTCTCTTTTCAAAACGGGGGGAGAGACTGATTGTTACATTCCAGATATCCCCCAGGGTTGGATGGCGGGATTTGTCGCGTCCGGATATTAGCGCGATAACGCTTGATGTAGGAACCCCCTTCAAACCTCCCGCGCCTCATCCTTCTCTGGCCGGACGTGAAAAGATATGGAGCGGCCTGGAAAAACTGGTGCGAGACTTTGATCCGCCTCTCAAATCGGAAATTCCCTTCTCCCCTACAGACCGGCAGGTACTTGCAAATCTGCTGGATGAAAACGATCAGAAATCATTCATGGCTGCCGAGAGCGATCTCTACAAGGGCCGCCTCTCGGATGCGGAGGAAGCATTTACCCAGTTTGCGTCTCGTCAGGCCCCTGTCCGCCCTCTTGCGCTGTACCGTCTCGCAGAGACTTGGTACAAGTTGCAGAAGTACCCGCAGGCTCTGGCTGCGTTTCGTGAAGCAGAGAAGCTATGGCCGGCGTATCTTGGTTTTAATCCATCAGTTACGTTCTACTATGGGGATAGTATTGCCCGGAGTGGCGAACTTGCCCCGGCGCGTTCTCTGCTTGCCGGCCTGATCGCCAGACTGGCGGATAAAAAATTTGCCCCGGTGCTTTTAGTGCGGCTTGGAGATATATTGTCCCGCCAGGGTCATGAGCATGAAGCGATGGCCATATATGAAAACGTCTCGGAAAATTTCAAGGACAACAAAGCCAACCCGATGGCGTTTATGCGACTTGCGGATGCGAAATTCCTCCAGGCCACCCCTTGGAATTACAGGTCGTTAAGCGATGTTTATCTGAATGCTTCCAGGCAAGCCGGAGATCTTGACATGCGCGAGGAATCCATCTTCAAGCATGTTCTGCTGGAATCGATAAATAGTGACGCAGGTACGGCGTTACGGCTTGTAATCGGCTTTCAGAGAAAATTTCCCCGAGGGGTGTATGCGGCGGTTATCAGAACCATGCGGGAAGTTCTGGTGGCTGAGGTTTATCGCCAGACACCTTGGGAAAATGATCCGGCCTCTCTGGTGCGCTTTGTTGAAGAGCATCATGAGTACCTCTCCGGATGCATGGAGCAGCCCGGTTTTCTCAAAAAAGTCACGCGTGCATATAGAGAGTCCGGGCTACCGATCGAGCTCGTAAAGTTTCTCAATTCGCTGGTCGATAAACAGTGGTCGGCTTCCGTTGCGCCTGAAATGTATGTGGAAATTGCCGATAATGCTGAGTTGATTGGAGATATCGCGACAGCCGAACGCGCTTTCAAAGGTTTTTTGCGTAAATATCCGGCAAACCCGACCGCCCGATTGATGATGGAGCGCCTCGGAGCGCTCTATTTTGCATCTGACAAGCACAAGCAGGTCAAGGAAACAATGCTCTGGCTGCTCAACAAAGGGGAAAAGGCGCAGAGAACCGGTAGCTATTACATATTGGGACGTTCGCTCTGGTCACTGCAGGATCATTCTCAGGCCGGAAAAGCGATGGCTCTTTTTCTGGCTTCTCCAGGGGGTCGCGATCCGCGACTTTTACCGGATGCGTATTTTGTCGCAGCTTCTGCCAGTGAGGCTTCCGGCGATCTCAAGGTGGCTCTGAAGTTGCTTGACACTGCTCTCAAGTTGCCGGACAACAGACGAAACGAGGAGTTTCTCTACAAAATTGGCGAAATCAATCTGCGGGATGGCAATATCCGGCAAGCTACAGTTATGTTCGAATCCCTTGCAAAGAACAGTAAGGATCCCGACTGGAAGAAACTTGCCCAACAGGCCCTTGCATCTATCGGCTCAAAAACGCCGGTCCGCTAATAATCCAACTCTGCTGTCAAAAAACCGACTTTGTCAAAGTATTGACTCTTTATCCCCTCTTTTATGCTGAGGCATATTCCTCTCGGCATAAATAAGCCGGATTATTACAATTCCAAATTTAGCCGGTATGCTCGTTGACCCCTCTTCACCTCGTCAACATACTTCGTTGTACGCTTCGTCGCCTTAATCCCTCGCAGCCCTGATTTTATCCTGTTTTTTATATTGGAATAATTCCATCTGTACAGTCGATCGAATGATTATTTCACTCAAGGTATGTTTATTGCAGACAGAGGTGTTGCAGAAGGAGGATGTTATGCGAATTGAAGGAATGTTCGACACAACGGTAGACCTGCTCGGAAAGAGCGTGGACCTGAGGTCGAAAAATCAGAATCTGATCGCCTCTAATATTGCCAATGCTGAAACCCCAAATTATGTCCCGAAGGCGTTGGCCTTCGAAGAAGAGTTACAGGGCGCTCTCAAGGGCGGACGGAGTGGAGGCCGCTTACCAGCGCCGCCAAACGCTCGCCATATACCGCTCCGTGGAGCTGGTTCCGGGAATGCCTTGCACTCCGTTACCGGCAAAGTGATTGAAACACCTGCGAGCACACCTGGAAAAGACGGCAATTCCGTTGAGTTGGAAAATGAGATGGGAAGGATGGCAGAGAACCAACTCATGTTCAATGCCTCTGTGCAGATGTTGACAAAAAAGTTTGGAGACCTGCGGTCTGCGATCAGGGAGGGGAAATAAATGGATTTTTTCAGTGCCATAAACGTGAGCTCAACTGCACTTACAGCTGAGAGGACGCGGATGAATCTGATTTCCAGCAATCTGGCAAATGCAAATTCGACGCGTACTCCCGAAGGTGGGCCATACAAACGGAAAGATGCCGTTTTTTCGGCGACGCCGATACAGAACCGATTCAACCGGGAACTTGACGGGGCATCCGGTAAGGAGGTTCGACAGGTTGAGGTCACCCGGATAATCGAAGACCAGAATCCACCGCGACTTCAGTTCGATCCAGGCCATCCGGACGCCAATCCTCAGGGGTATGTTGCCATGCCAAACGTCAATGTGGTTGAAGAAATGGCTGACATGATAGGCGCAACCAGAGCGTATGAGGCCAATGTTACGGCTGTCCAGGCTGCAAAAAGCATGGCCATGAAGACGCTCGAAATCAGCAAATAATCATTCGGTTAGTCAACCCAAGATCAAATAGAGGGTCATCGATATGGAAATTAACGGCATTGGGAGTGGAATCGGTATTTCAAAGGCATTCCCGGATCTGAAAAAGTCCGGCGCGCCTTCGGCGGTGGAGGGCGCTGGGAAGTTTTTCAGCGAACTTGTCACCAAGGTCAACGATCTGTCAGTCCAGTCTGACAAGTCGATACAGGCGCTTGCAAGTGGCGAGAATAAAAACCTGCATGAAGTCATGATCGCGATGGAGAAGGCCAGCATTTCGTTTCAGTTCATGTCTTCAGTACGCAATAAAGCCCTTGAAGCCTATCAGGAAGTAATGAGGATGCAGGTGTAACCTTTAGATTCTCCGCTTCTCTGCGGATATGTTTTGCTGTCGTATCGCCGGCAATATAGTAAGGGTGAATGATTCACTATACCGTTTATCAGGGTTAGCGCCACACGGAAAGGAACGCGTACCGAAACATGCCAGAAGGATTACGTAGACTCATAGAGCCATTTGCGCTGCTCTCTCCGGGCAAGCAGATGCTGATCGGCGGGATTGCTTTTCTGTCGGCACTTGCGTTCGCAGTTCTGATATTTGTGGCCAACCGCACGGATTACCGACCTCTATTCACTAACCTTACTTCCGAAGATGCCGGAGAAATTGTCAAAAAATTGAAGGAAAGCAAGACCCCCTATCAAATAACCGCCGACGGGAAGGGTGTTCTTGTGCCGTCCGACAAGGTATATGAGCTGCGCCTGACCCTGGCCTCGGAAGGTATCCCACAAGGGGGCGGAGTCGGTTTTGAGATATTCGACCGAAAAAATTTCGGCATGACGGAATTCATTCAGAAGCTAAATTACCAGCGCGCCCTGCAGGGGGAATTGTCCAGGACTATTTCACAGTTGACCGGTGTGGAACAGGCCCGCGTTCATCTCGTAATACCCGAAAAATCACTTTTCAAAGACAACGAAAAACCGGCCACGGCCTCGATAGTGCTTAAAATGAAGTCAAACAAGGCGCTTCGGGATTCCGAAGTCCAGGGTGTTGTCCATCTGGTCTCGGCTTCTATCGAAGGGATGGACCCGGAACATGTTACGGTACTTGACAGTCGCGGCAAGATACTCAGCAAAGGGGGGAGCAGCGACCCAACCGCCCGGATGACGTCAGCCATGCAGGAAACCCAGCGGGTCTACGAAAAAAATGTAGAGGAGAGTATTCAGTCTCTGCTGGATCGGATTGTCGGTGGCGGCAAATCGGTAGCGCGTGTCACAGCCGTTTTCAATTTCAAGCAGGTCGAGCGTCTGGAAGAAAAGTTCGATCCTGAAGCTATTGCCGTTCGAAGTGAGCAACGTACCGAGGAAAAGGGCTCATCCACTACCAGCAGCTCTGGCGTACCAGGGGTTCAGACCAATCTTGGACGCACAAACGCAGCCGCCGGCGCGATCTCCGGCGGCGGATCCAAGAACGATGAAACACTCAACTACGAGGTAAGCCGCTCCACCGCTAAAATTATTGAGCCGGTTGGGGCCTTGAGTAAAATTTCCGTTGCAGTGCTGGTTGACGGTAAATACGAAGCACCCGCTGCCACAAAGGAAGGACAGGCTGCAAAGGCCAAGTATATCCCACGTTCCCCTGATGAATTGCAGAAGATCGAAACTCTTGTCAGGAGTGCGGTCGGATTTAACACCGAGCGGGGCGACCAGTTGAGCGTTCAGAATATTCCCTTCCAGGATACCGGAGAGTTCGGCTCGATAGAGACCCCCAAATGGTGGACAAATCCATTCTTTATATCGCTTGCAAAAAATCTGATGATAGGGGTGGGCTTCCTGACTCTGATCATGTTCGTGATCCGGCCGCTCCTGATTTCTCTCAGAGTGGTGCGCGGTAATGCAATGTCCGGTTTTGAGCCGATTGGCGAGGTTACCGAGCAGCTTTCCTCTTCTGAACGTGCGCAGATTGCCATTCAATTGGCCGAACAACATGATTTGATTGAGAAGGCCAAAAACGATCCATACCAAGTTGCCCAGATTCTGCAAAACTGGGTGGCTGAGGATAAATAGCAAATTCAGAGTTCAGAATCCGGTACTTGGAAGAAGTAATGGGGCCGCTGTTCTATATTCAGACTAAATAATTGCCGCCCGTTTATTCTGACTACTGAATTCTGACTACGGCATTACAGGGACAATATGACCGGTTCAGAAAAAGCTGCCATACTTCTGCTTTACCTTGGTAATGAGGTTACCGCCAAGGTCTATGAGCATCTTGATGATGTCGAGATCAAAAAAATAAGTAAGAGCATGGGGAAGCTGGGGCATGTCGCGCGCAACACGATTTTGGAAGTAGTTGCGGACTTTACCGAGGTTATCAATCCGGAATCCGGCATCTTCTCACAGGGAGATGAGTTCGTTCTCAAAATTCTCGAAAAAGCACTCGGTCCTGCAAAAGCACAGATGCTGATGGATGAACTTCAGGCCTCCAGTTACGGCGACCTTGTAGATATTCTGGCAAATATGGATCCAAAGAGCATCTCGAATTTTCTTTCTCAGGAACATCCGCAAACCATCGCCGTCATACTGGCAAAACTCAAATCGAAACAGACCAGCGAGATTATAAGCCTGCTGCCGCAGGAGCTGCAGGCGGAGGTCGTCTTGCGTATTGCCGATGTCGAACAGGTTTCGCCTGAGATACTGTCCGATATCGACGAAGTGATAAAGCGTGAACTCTCTTCTATGGGTGGCACGCAGCGTTATAAGGTTGGGGGCATCGACAAGGTTGTGGATATGTTCAACCACTTTGAACGGAGCAAGGAGAAGCAGATACTGGACAAACTGGATGTGCTGAGTCCGCCGCTCTCCGAGATCATCCGCAAGCACCTGTTTACTTTCGACGACGTCTTTGCATTGGACGATCGAAGTATACAGTCCATCATGCGTGAAGTATCAAACGATACGTTGACGCTGGCAATGAAAACTTCCCCGGATGATATAAAGGACAAGATATTCCGGAACATTTCAAGCCGCGCCGCCGACATGATCAAAGAAGACCTCGAAGTCATGGGCCCGGTTCGGCTGTCGGATGTGGAAAAGGCACAGGGCGAAATCATCAAAATCGTACGCAAAATGGAGGAAGAGGGCAAAGTTGTACTGGCTGGCCGCGGAGGAGAAGATGTCCTCGTCTAGGATCATCAAATCAGAGCAACAGGAAGGTCCCGGCATTACCGATTTTGACTTCAGGCAGATCGGGCAGTCGGCTGCCTTGCCTGACACCGATCGGCATCAGGCGGGTTTTGTGCCGATGGGCATGCCCAAAGAGCACGGTGAATTTACGCCCGACAATAATTCGCCCCAGGAAGAACCGGTTGAAATTGGCCCCCCTTTAGTTGAGATTACCGAAGATGATTTGAACCTTAGGATCAGTGATTCTTTTAATGCGGGCCTGAAAGAGGGGAAAGATCTGGCCGAACGCGGATTAATCAATGTATTCAGGGCATTAAGAGCCTCAGGCGAAACCATACACAACCTTAGAGACAAGATATTCCGGGAATCTGAAGATGAGCTTATCAACCTGATCATGCTGGTTGCCCGTAAGGTAATAATCAAGGAGATATCTCTGGATCGTTCTATTTTGGCCGGCGTTGTTAATAATGCAATTGCCGGGCTTTCCGCTCGCGACGAGATAACGGTTCGAATAAATCCGGAAGATTATCTTCTTGTGAACAGCGGGAGAGAAGAAACCCTGAAATCAGAGCTGCTTAACGACCGTTTGATGCTGAAACCGGATCACTCGGTAATGCCCGGCTGCTGTATGGTCGATACCGTTATGGGAACAATAGATGCCTCTCTGGAAGGCCAGATGGACGAAATATTTAGGCATCTGGTCGAACAACGCACCGCTGTTTCCGTTGAAAATCCGTGACGCGCTTGTGAACAGGTATGTCTGACTACAAGATCAATCTTGAAAAGTACCGATCGGCCTTGGAGTCGGCAAAACCGGTCCGGCTGCATGGAAAGGTTACACAAGTTGTCGGTCTGGTAATTGAGGGGTACTGCCCGGATACTTCGGTTGGCGCAATCTGCGAAATCAAACCGATTGAGGGGGATTCCATCCCCGCAGAGGTTGTCGGCTTTCGCAACAACAAAACGCTGCTGATGCCGCTGGGCGAGTTAAGAGGCGTCGGTCTGGACAGTCTGATAACTGTCACTCGTGATAAGGCATCGCTGGGGGTTGGCCCAAACCTGTTGGGGCGTGTCATCGATGGACTGGGAAACCCTATTGACGATAATGGCCCGATCAGAGCGGAAGAGGAATACCCGATCTATGCTCTGCCGGTCAATCCGATGTCCCGTCCGCCGATCCGCAAACCTCTGGATCTCGGAATTCGGAGTATCAACGGCCTGTTGACATGCGGTCAGGGACAGCGCGTAGGCATCATGGCCGGGTCTGGTGTCGGAAAATCGACACTGCTCGGGATGATTGCCCGCTATACCGAGGCGGATGTGAACGTAATCGCACTGATAGGTGAACGGGGCCGCGAGCTGCGAGAGTTTATCGAAAAGGATTTGCAAGAGCAGGGGCTTAAAAAGTCGATCGTGGTTGTTGCAACATCCGATCAGCCTCCCCTGGTGAGGATGCGCGGCGCCTATATTGCGACTACGATAGCGGAATATTTCAAAAATCAGGGGAAAAAAGTCCTGTTGATGATGGATTCGGCAACCCGTTTTGCCATGGCGATGCGCGAGGTCGGACTTGCCATTGGCGAACCGCCGACAACCAAGGGGTACACCCCCTCCGTCTTCGCTGCGTTGCCAAAGCTTCTTGAGCGAACCGGTAATTTCCCGGAGGGAAGCATCACCGCGCTGTACACGGTGCTGGTAGAAGGGGACGACTTCAATGAACCGATTTCGGATGCCATGCGTAGTATCCTGGATGGTCACATCGTGCTTTCCAGAGACCTGGCGGCCCGCTCCATCTATCCGCCTATCGACGTTCTGGCCAGCGCAAGCAGGGTCATGACAGACGTTTCTCCGAAGGATCACCTTGAACTTGCCTCAAAGTTCAAGGAGGTTTTAGCGACTTACCGACAGTCTGAGGATCTGATAAATATCGGCGCTTACAAGGGAGGCAGCAACCCCGGTATAGATTATGCTGTGTCACACATTGCCGCAATGAACTCTTTCTTGAAACAGTCTGTGGATGACCCGGTCATGCTGGATGAATCGCTACAAGGGCTTAAGTCGATGTTTGAAGCGTAACCGGCATTATTGATGGGAGCAGGTAATCATGGCCGTCATGAAGTTTGAGATGGAACAGGTGCTTGGATACCGCCGCGAGATGGAGAAACTCCGTAAACTTGAATTTGCGGCGTCCAAGCAGAAACTTGAAAGGGCGCACGACGACCTGCGCCGTGAAGAAGAGCTGGTTTGCGAATTGACGGAAAGATTCAGATGCCGCCACCATGAGCTTGAATCTATTGATGAAGTGAGAATGTACGCAGCTTTTTTTAATCGCAAGCGGGGAGAGATGAAAAACCAGAAAGAGCAGATTGAGAAGCTTGACACGATTGTGGATGAGCGTCGACAGGATCTGCTCGAAGCGAGCAAGGACAAAAAGGTGCTTGAATCCCTCAAGGAGAGGAAAGCCAAGGAGTTTCGACTGGAGATGGAACAGAAAGAGAGGAAATTTCTTGACGAGATTTCAATTCAAAAGAAGGTTGATCCGGAATGAATCGGACAAAAGTCATATATTTGACAATGCTGATTGCACTTGGAGCCTGTCTGACGCTTTCTGATTTGGCTACTGAGGTGGTGAGTTCTGCCGCCCAGAGCGACGGAGCTGAGAAACAAGCCGCAGGCTCATCTGTGGCAAATCAGCAACCGGTTAATGCCTCCCGTGCAGCCAGAGAGGAGAAGACACTGCAGGACGCACGTCGTCAGCAGCTGGCCGAGAAGGAAGCATCCCTGGCAGCCAAGGAACTGGAGTTAAAAAAGCTGAGCGCCAGGCTTGAATCGCAGATAAAATCGCTTGAAGAGAGTAAGAAACAGCTTGACGATGCTTTGAAAGCACAGTTAGAAGCGCAGAAAAAACAGCAGGACGAAAAAATAGTGAAAATGGTCAAACTGTTTAAAACCATGCGCAGTGAGCAGGCGGCCAAGATGATTGACACGTTGAAAGAAGATACCGCCCTTTCGCTGCTGAGCAGATTGGACACAAAGACCGTAGCGAAGCTGGCGCCCTTTCTCAACCAGCCGCGCGTTGTAAAATGGGTGACTCAGAACCTGCAGGAAAGATGACGCTGATTTTATGGACAGCAGCATTGTCCACTCCATAAAAAATTCTGACAGAAAGGAGGTGAAAATAATGGAAACAGGACAAATGAATATGATTCAGATACCAACAGATGCAACGTCACTGGCTACAGTAACCGGAAACACAAAAACGCAGTCAGTGCAAGACGGAGCAGAGGATAGCAGCGCTTTTGCCGGGATATTACGCGGCTTGACACCAAAAGCGCCCGCCCAGTCAACGGTTGTGGCTGGAGTAACGATGGCTGAAATCGTGTCGCAAACTGAAACAGCTGTCGAGGTTGTACCTCTTGTTGTTGTGGAAATGAAGCCGGAAATATTGGCAACGCTTATAACAGCTCCAACGGTGCAACTGTCAGACAAGGCGACACTCAAAGCGGTGCGCGCCGAACATTCTGAAAAAGATGTTGAACAGAAACAGCCGGAAGATTTGATGCCAGAGGCAGCGGTTACTAATGCGGCATTGGCGCAAGCCGCCCAAATGCTGCAGATGACCGGCAGCATGCCTGAATCGGCTCAGAAAGTTGATCTGCAGGTTGATACAGTCGATACTCCGCTCAAAAGTATCCAACTGCCAAACATGAAAGCAGACAGCACAAATGTTCCGGAACAAGCGGTAACAACGTCAGTAATTGCTGAAACCAAGCCAACGGCTGTACCGGTTCCGGCAATTATGGAACAGGCAATACATGCCGCGACACGCCTGCCGGAATTTGCGACAGAAAAGACCCAAGGTGGATCAGTCAGAGCACCGGAAGAGCAGCCGACCCAGAATGTACCAGCTGCGGCGCTTGCGCCAGAAGAGGTCACAACGCCGGAAATACAGGCAGCGAAGGCGGCATCCCCCGAACTCTCCAGCATTCGGTTGCAGCAGATTATGGGGGCATACTCCTTGCCTTTCAAAGCTGCATCGGCAACACCGGCATCAGCAACGCCGGCAGTAACAACAACTGATTCAGCAACACCGGTAGTAGCAATACCGGCATTGGCAGGACCGGCAGCTGCAACAGTTGCATCAGCAACACCGGTAGCAGCAACAGCGGTAACAGCAACAGCGGTAACAGCAGCATCGGCAGTGGCAACATCGGCAGTGCCAATACCTGCATCGGCAACATCTGCAGCATTAATAACACCTGCAGCAGTAACAACACCTGTACCAGCAACATCTGAAGCAACAACATCTGCAGCAACAACACCGGCATCAGCAACATCTGCATCGGCAACATCTGCAGCAGCAACACCCGTAGTAGCTGCCTCTGCAGCAACAACAGCGGCGTTAGCAGCACCTGCATCAGCAACACCGGCAGGAGAGCGTCCAGTTGAAGCTCTGG
>JAQTRC010000043.1:0-4402 GCA_028712665.1 Desulfuromonadaceae bacterium | reverse complement strand
GCAACATCTGCATCGGCAACATCTGCAGCAGCAACACCCGTAGTAGCTGCCTCTGCAGCAACAACAGCGGCGTTAGCAGCACCTGCATCAGCAACACCGGCAGGAGAGCGTCCAGTTGAAGCTCTGGTAGTACTACAGCCTGCGCAGGAATCGTCACAGGTGGCTACACAGGTAGAGATCCAGTCTGGCCAGCACCTTGAGGCGGTATCCAAAGCCCGCACGGACGCAGCTGCGAGCATTATCGCAGCATCTTCCGCGCAGGAACCGGGAACGCTGAAGCCAACCCCCTTGCCGGTAGCGGCGGCAGTACCTGAACAGCTGCAAGCAGTGACAGCCGAACCGCCTCTGCAACGCGCGATTGAAACTGGTGCTGTTACGGTCGTTGTAAAGGTGAATGATCGCACTGCGGCGGTGCAGGAAGAGCTGACTCAGCAGCAAACGCCTGCAACCAAAGATGTAAAGACAGCGGTTAATGCAGGAACAGTAATTCCTGGAGCGGTGAAGGGAGTCGCTACCGCAACAACAGGCGAGGATTCAAAAAGTGGCGACAAATCGATGTCCGACAGGCCGATGAATGGCCAGCTGCACCAGGTTATACAGCAGCAGATCAAAACTGAAACTGTTGCATCCGCACCAGTTACAGTCAGCACAGCAGGAGTCGTTGAACAGGTTGTCAAGCAGGTCGGCGAACATCTTGCCAAAAACGAAATCAAGGGTGGCAGCGAGCAGATTGTTCTCAGGCTCTCTCCCGAAAACCTTGGTGAGTTGAAGGTGAACTTGAGGATGGAGAACCAACGGCTTACCGTCGAAATCGTGACAGAAAACCGTGCGGTAAGGGATACGCTCCTTCAAAATCTTGACACGCTCAAGGATTCATTGGCAAAACAGAACATCAAGATGGATTCTTTTGATGTGTCAACAGGCGGCAACAACGCTGGATTTGGCGGACGCGGTCAGAATGACTGGCGCGAACTGGCCCAAAGCAGACAATCGCTTCAATGGCAGCAAACGGGCGGATATAATATGCCGAAAGATTTTATTCCGCAAAAGTTGGCATACAACCCGCAAGCAGAGTACGGAGTTCTTGATGTTCATTATTAGGGGAGAAGAGGTGATATAAGATGGTAAGCAGCGTAGGAACCACGGCAAGCAGCGCAAATGATTCGGCGGCAGCGGCGGCAGCCATGAAGAAGACCACCGGGCTTAACAAAGATGATTTTCTCCAGCTCTTTGTAACCCAGCTCAAGAACCAGGATCCGCTAAACCCGCAGGACAGCTCGCAGTTTGTAACGCAACTTGCCCAGTTGACCCAGGTTGAACAGGCTTACAACTCCAACACCAACCTGCAAAATCTGCTCGCCGCAGTCAAGGGGGCTTCCGGGTTAAATGCATCATCCATGATCGGAAGAAACGTAACAGCCCTTGGAAACAGTGTGAATTTCAGCGGTACGGCAACACAGCTCAGCTACGATTTGCCGGCGGCAACGGATTCAACCACTGTAACAATAACAGACGGAGCAGGGAAAACAGTACGCACGTTCAATCCCGGCGCCAAATCCAGCGGAGCCAATTCGATAGTCTGGGACGGCAAAAACGATTCCGGAGCTTTAGTTTCTCCTGGGTCATACACTTTTGCAGTAACGGGCAAGGCTTCAGACGGCAGTACGATTACCGGGAAAACCTTCACAACCGGTAAGGTTGATGGAATCGCATTCAACGGCACCGATCCGGTCATCAAAATCGGAAACATAGAGATCCCGATGTCTTCACTGGCCGGAATTTCGTAAATCTGCAAATTTTGCATCAACAGGCTGGCCCTCCCTGAGGAAGTCTGTGAATACCGAACGATTGAGGTATTCAAAAAGCACATATCCAGGAGGCACATTATGGGATTTTCCACAGCCATGATGTCCGGAGTAAGCGGGCTTCTGAGCAATACGGAAGCGCTCAGCGTTATCGGCAACAATATTGCCAATGTCAATACCGTTGGGTTCAAATCCGGTCGGACGCTTTTCAGCAACATGTTCTCCGAATCGGCAGCGGCCAAAGACTCCCAGGTCGGGCTTGGAGTCCAGATCTCCGACATTGAAAACCAGTTTTCCCAAGGGTCGTTTATCCCTTCAGCAAGCCCTACCGACCTGGCAATAAACGGTAATGGTTTCTTTGTAGTTCAGGACAGTTCGGCCAAAACCGTAGCGACGTACTATACCCGCGCCGGCGTCTTTAACCCCGATGTAACCGGAACGTATCTGGTTAATCCGCAAGGGGCGAAGCTCTGCGATTCTACCGGCGTTCCGATTGACCTCACCACGCTGACAAATCTCTCAAGTATCAGTAAAATCAACCAGGACGGATCTATCACATATCTGGATACCAACGGGTTGGAGCAGACATCTGTCACCAAGGTCGGGATAGCCAGCTTTATTAATCCGACCGGGCTTGAAAAGGCCGGCAACAATCGCTACCGCTCCACTCTGACCCTGGAAGGTTCAGGTGCGGCAATCGTTGCCGCGCCTGACCAGGATAATAAAATTTTATTCAACACGCTTGAGGACAGCAATGTGGACATGTCGGTCCAGATGGTCAATATGATTACCACGCAACGGGCTTATTCGGCAAATTCCAAGAGCATCATAACCAGTGACGAGATGGCCAAGACCGTCATTAATCTCAAACGGTAACTTGTTTTGAAGAAGTCCCCTCCCTTGACGGGAGGGGATTGAGGGGTGGGTGAAGCTGCCACGCAAGTTAGATATGGCAAACACCCCCACCCCCTAACCCCCTCCCGCAAGGAGCGGGGGGACTTTTTAGGCAGTGATGAATAGTTGCAAATTTAAAACAGAGAAGGAGGTGATATTTCGTGGTAGATAATGTGTTTCTTCCAAATCCGGTAGTCGTTAACCCGGATCGGCAACAGATAAAACCGCAGCCGCAAAACCAGCGCAAACCCGATGGCCAGCCGTCGGCGTTCGATCAGATACTTGGTCAGAAGCTTCCGTCTACGCAAGGGGTCAAGTTTTCGCAACACGCCCAGGACCGGTTGCGCGCGCGCGGCATAACTATGAACGAGGCCCAGATCGGCCTGCTGAATTCCGCCGTCAACAATGTGGCCCAGAAGGGGGGGAAGGAGTCCCTGATTATGATGGGTGACGCAGCCTTCGTGGTAAGTGTAAAAAACCGGACAGTGGTGACGGCCATGGACCGGAGCCAGATGCAAGGGAACGTATTTACCAACATAGATTCAGCGGTAGTTATCTAAAAGCAGAGAAGGGCTGGATTTAAACAGCAGCAACGGGCTGGACCTCCTTGAGGAAGCCCGTGGAATGCCGATCGATTGAGGCATTCCGAAACAACTCACTCAAAAAAATCCTTAATGGAGGCTCATCATGAGTTTATCAAGCGCAATGAACGTAGGGATCACCGGCCTCAGCACCAACGCCGAGGCGATTTCCGTCGTAGGCAACAACATTTCCAACGTAAATACCGTAGGTTTCAAAGAGGGGCGCACGCTCTTTTCCGATATTCTCTCTTCAACCATCGGCGCCGGCCAGGTAGGGCGCGGCTCACAGATCCAGACCGTACAGAACATGTTCACTCAGGGGAGTTTCGAGAACACCGCCAGCAGCAACGATTTGGCGCTGCAGGGGGACGGCATGTTCGTGGTCGAAAACAGCACCGGACAAATGTTTTTCACCCGCGCCGGGGCGTTTGACTTCAATGACCAGCAGATTCTGGTGAATCCGGACGGTCTAGATGTGGTCGGCTTCGGCATAAACAAGACAACCGGATTGTCCAACGGTGTCCAGGGGGCGATCGACAAGAGCAAGTTCACCACAATGGCCGCTCAAGCGACCACTTCTGCCGCCATGAAGCTGAATCTGGATTCCACCCAGACCATTCCGGGAGTAGCCAAGACCTCGATCATCACACTGACCGGCAATTTTGGCGGAGCGGCCCCTCCGGCCACTCCGAGCGCAACCCAGATCTTCGATGAATTTGGCGTGGCGCATACCGCAGCCGTCACCTGGGGGGGGAGTTCTCCCGACTACACATATTCCGTCACCATCAGCGGCGTGCAGGCCGGGACTCCCGGCTCCGCAGGCAGTCCGATCATCGGCACTCTCAACTACCCCACAATCACCAATCCGCCGGCTCAGAACCTGACCTTTACAAACGGCGCCAAGAGCCAGCCGCTTACACTGAATTTCACCAACATAGGGAACAGTGGCGCCGCGGTTGCGCCGTCCGCAGTCCAGAACGGCAGCGCCGGTCAGAAGACCGGCACGGTGGTGGCCAGCGGCGGGATGAATGCCGCCGGGATCAATGCCGCCACGTCGCTGAACGGCGCTTTTTCGCTTGCATCCGGTACCTCGGCCAGCGTAACCGGGGCCACCACCAGCAA
>JAQTRC010000134.1 GCA_028712665.1 Desulfuromonadaceae bacterium | reverse complement strand
CAGATCAAGCAGGGGTGCGAGATCGAGGCCCGGACGGCGGAGATGTTCAACATGTCGCTACGCTCCGGCTACAGCTATCTGGATGCCCGGCGTACTAAAGACAACTCGGTAGTGAAAGATGTGCCGCCGCATACGCTGCATCTGGCCCTGCAGTACGACGACCACAAGCGGTTCAAGGGGGTTCTGACCGCACGGCATCTTATCTGGAACGGAGAAGCATTCCGGAACGGCAGCTATCAGGGGATGCTCTGGGATCTGCACATGAACGCCACCCCTTTCAGCGGCGGCTACGGGAAGCTTGAGCTCTTCTTCTCTCTGCGCAACATCTTCAACGGCTCCCAGTATCTGGATGAGATTTACCGCAACAACGGCCGCTGGGCCGAAGGCGGAGTGAGGTTCCGGTTTTGAGGCGCCTGAGAGTGACGATAACAGCGCTCTGGCTGCTGATTCCCGCAACAAGCTGGAGCTATGACCTGCTGATCGTTCAGAGCCAGCGCTCCCCCGCATATGACGACGTGCTGCGGGGATTCCGTTCCATTGGACGTTTCTCCGAACGGGTGATAGTGCTGACCGACTACAATATGATCGACCTCGTTAGAATCGCCCGCGAAGAGACGCCGGTTGCCATTGTAACCCTGGGTGACAACGCCCTGGCAGCTGCCCGGAAGGTTCGGCAGACGCCTGTCATCGCCCTGATGGCTCTCAGCTACCGGGCGGGGATGGGGGGGCACCCTGCGATGACCGGAGTTGAGGTGCAGTCGCCGCCTGAGAGGTACCTACGGATCTTCACCTCTATCAAGGCGCGCAAAGTGGGAATTATTAGCAACTCCGCCCGGAGTGCGGCATATATCAAACTTGCCCGTAAGGTTGCCGCCGACTTTGAAATCGAACTGCTGGTACGGGAAGTAAAGTCGTCCAGAGAGGTTTCGGGACAGCTGGCTTCACTGGCAGGATTGGTGGATGCCCTCTGGATGCTGCCGGACAGCGTCACAGCCAGCGGTGAAGCGGCCGACGCCCACTTCCTTTTCTCAGCCACTCACAAGGTTCCGGTCGTTACCTTTTCAGGCGCATATCTGGCGTCAGGCGCTGCCCTGGCTCTTGATATCGACCGTTTCGACATCGGAAAACAGGGGGGGGGAATGGCCGCCTCGCTGATGGACGGAAACGGAATATCGGATATCCCGCCGGAATCGCCCCGTAAAACAACCGTTACAGGCAATCCCTCCGTACTCCGCCGGCTCAACCTGAAACCGGATCTTGCCGAATGAGTCCCATGAAGAGTTTCAGGCGATTCAGTAACAGTTTCAGCAGCAGACTGTTCTTCATCTTTACGATGTTCACCGGCATTATCTCCGCCGCTTTCGTGTTTGTTCTGATAACCGGAGAGATAAGGAATTATAGCGAACGTTCCACCGAAAAGACACAACTACTCGCCTCGCTTCTGGCCGGAAGTGTCATTTTGCCGCTCTATTCAGAAAATGTGACTGAACTGAACCGCCATGCTATGGCTATGCTCTCTACTCCCCATGTCGCTCGTATCGTTATAACAAACAGCAATAACACGAAGCTGGTTGATATTACATCGCCGGCCATTGCTGAAGGTACCCCTCTTATCTCCTCCTCCTCACCGGTTACGGCATCCACTGCCAGTCCATCGGCAGAAGCCGCCTTGAGTGGTGTTGTCCCCCCGGCTGCAACTCCCCTCGGTTCGGTAACACTCTCCATCGATGCCGGCGACAGGGTGGAAACGATTCTTTCAGCCGTATTTAAGACCGCCGGATTAGCCGTCATGTTCTGGATTGCAGTAGTAGCAGCCTGTTATCCGGTTCTTAAACGTGTGACAAGATCCTTCAACACTCTGACAGAGGGGCTTGACAGCATGATGGGAGGAAACTTTTCGGCAAAAATAGTTATAGACAAAGACGATGAGGCCGGCCATGCGGCAGAGGCGGTCAACAGGCTTGCTGTCGCCCTGGAAGAGCGCGAGATCGATAACCGCAACCTGCAGGAGGAACTCGTCAAAGCCATGCAACTCGAAGTGCAGGAGGAGCGGCGGATGATCATGGCCAAGCTGATCCAGACCAACCGTATGACATCCCTTGGTTTGTTGATTTCCAGTATTGCGCACAATATAAACACCCCGAACGGAGCCATCAAGCTGGCCGCTCAACATCTTGCCGGTTCGTGGAAGGATGCCCTGCCGATATTGGAGCAGGTGACAAAGGAGGAGGGTGACTTTACGTTGGGGGGGTTGCCGTTCGGTGTAGCAAAGGGAGAGATCAAGGGGGCCAACGAATCCATTCTTAACAACGCCGAACGGGTCGAGAGGGTTATACAGGATCTGCGGGACTACAACCTGGGAGAACGGTATGAACTCAGTCCCGGAGTTTCGGTCAACCGTGTTGTCGAGGAGGCGCTCACAATCATCAGGGCCCATGGGCGTCAGGGAGAAATTTCGATCACCCCGAGCCTCGCCACAAATCTGCCGAGCATAACCGGCAACCAGTATCAGTTGGAACAGGTGGCGGTAAACCTGCTGCTCAACGCGATGCAGTCCATGCCCGGCAACAGGGGAGTTGTAACGGTACGCACCGAATTTTCGGATGAAACCAACGAGGTGCGGATAGTCGTAACCGACCAGGGAGAAGGCATTCCGCCGGAGGTGAGGAAACACCTGTTCGAGGCGTTTTTCTCAACCAGGATCGACAAGGGGGGAAGCGGGCTGGGGCTCTATATTTCGAACTTTATCGTATCGGAGCATAAAGGACGTTTGTCCATCGAGTCGGAGAAAGGGGCAGGAACGACAGCCACCGTTCACTTCCCGGTAAATCCGTCTGATTTTAAACAGTAACCGATACTCTATTCTAGGTCGTCATCAGAACGTTTTTCAGGAGTCCGATCCAGTTTTTTCTGTAGTGTCGGGCGGCTTACTCCCAGCATTTTCGCTGCAATACTCCTGTTCCCGTGCGACAAGGTAATTGCCTCCTCAACAAGCAGCGCTTCAACCTCCTCGATATTCGGAAAACCTTGAAAAATCCCGTGCAGAGCGAACTGGCTGGCGCCAATTTTACGAACAATTTTTCTCCTGGCGGTCGCGGCGGGAGCAAGGCCCGGAAAATCCTCAAAATCCAGGGTTTCTGTTCGATTATAAGTAACCGCATTGTGGATCATATTGATCATTTCGCGTACATTTCCGGGGAAGTCATGCGATATGAACGAATTGCGGAGTTCTGCAGATAATCGAGGTGGAGGGAGTCTCAACGCAATTGCAAATTTATTTATATAATGTTGCGCAAGGGGAATAATGTCCTCCAGTCGCTCACGTAATGGCGGGATATGAAGCGCATGAGCACTTATTCGATAGTATAAATCATTTCTGAATGTCCGGGAATTGAGTAAAGATTGGAAATTTCCGTTTGACGCCGCGATAATTCTGGCATCGCTTTTATGAAGAATATCGGAACCGAGCCGGTAGTACTCATTTTGCTGTAATAGCCGGAGTAACTTTATTTGAGAAGCGTTGCTCAAGTCACCTATTTCATCCAGAAACAGGGTCCCCCCTTTGGCCTGTTCAATCAACCCCTCACGGCTTTCAGTCGCGCCTGTGAAGGCCCCTTTTTTGTGACCGAAAAGGGTGTCTGCCAGCATCGTATCATCCAGACCGGCCGCATTAACCGTCACCATCTTCCCTTTCAAACCGCTACTTCTATGGATCGCTTGTGCAATCAGCTCTTTTCCAACTCCGGTTTCGCCGGTTATCAACACAGGCTGCCGAGAGCTTGCCAGGGTTTCAATCACCTTGAAAATGGAGAACATTTTCTCGCTGCAGGTGATGATTTCGCTGAAATGTTCAGGGTTGGAAAGAGGTTCGCCCAGAAGATAGCCGGTAAGTTTGCGATTCCGAACTATCAACTCATTGCTGTTGACGGCATTCTGGACGATGGAAACCAGGCGTGTAGAATCGAGCGGTTTCGTTATGTAATCGTATGCCCCCTGTTTGATACAACTCACCACATTCTCAAGATCACTGACTCCGGTCATGACAATAACCGGTATGTCCGGATATTGCCGGACGATTTCCGGGAGCAGGTCGGCGCCGGAAGGGTCCGGCATGACCCAGTCGAGCAGCAGAACGGTATAGGCGCCGGTTGAAAGAGTGAAGAGAGCCTGGGAACTTTCCTGCAGGGTTGTAACATTGTTGATGCCATGAGCCAGAAGCGCGCGACGCGCTCCATCCAGAAAACCGGCATCGTCATCAACAAGTAGTATGGAATGTTCCGGTTCATATTGTGCTGACGGTGACATATCTGGCCTCCAAGTTCTGATTAGCATATTACTGCCGGATCGGCAATCTATCATCACCTTGTAATACACATAGAATGCCAAAGTCTCACCGGATGCAATTTGCCAGAGGTGGTTTAAGATTATTTTCCAGTCAAACAGCCCGCCAAATAGAGTTATTTCAGTTGCTCTTTACTTAAATTATAGTTCCCGCCTCCGACCTCCCGGACAAATTTTCTCCCCCTCAATGTGTAAAGAAACTTTACACATTGTAAAGAAACTTTACACATTGAGCAAACCCGCGCTGCAGCTGCATTTGCGGGTGCTATGCCGGTAATGTGTAAAAAAAGCTGCACTTTTCGCATTTTAAATCCAATTCCAGATTCCATTCCATTCAAATCGATATCAACTGTAACTACCCATAAATATTGGGGAATATTAAGCGCTTTCCATCCGGACAGCGCTTGGCACAATCCATGTAGTTGCATGGTGACAGGGTGAAATTCGTATTGAAGTCCTGATGCAAGCAAGCTGGCAACTCGGCTTATCAACTTTGGGGGGATTCCGTGGCGGGTGATTTATGAAAAATATCCTGATAATCGAGCAAGACAGTGCAATTACGGCTCTGCTGAAGACGGCCCTCTCAAGCAGCAACAGTTTTGTTCTGTCGGTGCAGAGCGGAGAAGCCGCCCTGATGTTGCTGGCCGAGCGCCCTTTTGATGTTGTGATAATCGATATTATTTCTCCTAAGTTCGACAACTGCGAGGTCATCTTGAAGATCAACGAAATGCAGCGGCGTCCGCGGTTGATCGCAATGACCGGCTATTCGGGGAATCAGAACCGGGAGTATCTGTCGAAGATGGCCGAAGCAATGAGTATTGAGCGCCTGCTCTTCAAGCCGTTCATCCTGGACGAACTGCAGAAGCTGGTCTTTCAGGATGAAGAGTCTAACCAGGCTGGATTCGTCGATTGAGACGCTACGCAATATTGCCTGTCAAGGCGGATTTGTTGTCAGGCGGAGGTGGGGTGACAAGGTGAAGATGACTGAAAGCGCCCGGAAGGGAAGCTCTCTGTACAAAACAGGTTCAATAGGAGAAGAGGTCCGGCGAATCCAGGAAAGACTGCGAAAATCGGAGATCTATCGAGGCCCTATTGACGGTCTGTTCTGCGGCGGAACCGAGGCGGCTGTCAAGATCTTCCAGGGGATGGAGGGGCTGGGGATCGACGGCGTGGTCGGTCCCCGGACCTGGAAGGCGCTGTTCAACGAGGATTGCCCAAGCAGTTCGCTGGCCGGCCGCCCGCTGGAGTATCGCTGTCTTGCGCTGACCGGCTCGTTTGAGACTGGCGCCGCCCTGCCCGACTGTTTCGCCGGGCTCTCCGGCGATTTCGACGGCCAGGGGATCAGCTTCGGCGTGCTGCAATGGAACTTCGGCCAGGGCTCCCTGCAGCCGTTGCTGAAAAGGATGTGCAGCGAATATCAGGAAACGGCAGAGGCTCTGTTCCATCAGAACTACGGAGAGCTGATCTCCGCCCTTAACGGCAGCAGGTCTGTTCAGATGGCGTTTGCCCGCTCCATCCAGAACCCGAACCGCAGGACGGTCAACGAGCCGTGGCGCGGAATGTTCAAGGCACTGGGGAGGAGCGATGAGTTTCAGAAGATTGAGGTCGATGCCGCCAACGCCCTTTTCAACGCGGCACGGCGGCTATGCAGCGATTACGGTCTCTGGTCCGAGCGCGGGATGGCGCTGATGTTCGATATCAAGAGCCAGAACGGCAGCATTTCGAGCGCTGTCAAGGCACGGATCAACTCCGGCTTTCAGGGGTTGCCCGGCTCCCTCTCCGATGAGGAGCGCGAACTGGAGCGGCTAAAAATTGTGGCCAACTGCCGCGCCGAAGCGGCCAAGGCGAGGTGGGTCGAGGATGTGCGGGCCCGCAAGCTCTGCATCGCTAACGGCGGCGGGAAGGTGCATGGGATTGA
>JAQTRC010000042.1 GCA_028712665.1 Desulfuromonadaceae bacterium | reverse complement strand
CTTGCGCTGGCAGAAATTTTTTTATCAATATAGCCAGGCTCGCCAGCACTCTCACGATTTATCTCCCCAATCATATGATCAATGAGCAGACTGATATCACCGTCACGTTCACGGAGCGGGGGAAGCATGAGCACTGCCACGGCCAGCCGGTAATAAAGGTCGGCCCGGAAACTTCCGAGTGACACTTCCTGAATGAGATTGCGATTTGTTGCGGCTACGATCCTGACATCAATCTTGACCGGCGTGCTGTCTCCTACCTTGACCACTTCCTTTTCCTGCAGCACTCTCAATATCTTCACCTGCGCCGAAAGAGGCAACTCGCCGATCTCATCTAGGAAGAGGGTTCCCCCGCTCGCCGTTTCAAAACACCCTTTACGGTCGTTGGTCGCCCCGGTAAAGGCGCCTTTCCTGTGCCCGAAGAATTCAGACTCTACCAGCTCAGATGGAATAGCCCCGCAGTTCACGGCTATGAAGGGTTTGTCCTTCCTCGGAC
This sequence comes from Desulfuromonadaceae bacterium, assembly GCA_028712665.1. Taxonomy (GTDB): domain Bacteria; phylum Desulfobacterota; class Desulfuromonadia; order Geobacterales; family Pseudopelobacteraceae; genus JACRCG01. Next base: position 26,838 of record JAQTRC010000042.1, on the reverse strand, counting down.
TCGACCGGTGAATGGCCCGCGCCAGAAGTTCCTTGCCGGTTCCGGATTCGCCTTCAATCAAGATCGGTACGGAACGAAGCGCGATGCGCCTAGCCTTTGCCACCACGTTTTTCATGACGGAGCTGCGGTGGATGATCTGGTCGAACTCCGGTGCCTCCGGTGGCAATCCAGCACTCAGGCGCTCAAGGCGTTCATCTGATTTCAGCAGAAGAGACGGGATGAAGTCTGCGGAGATATCGAATGGTACGTTTGCAGTCCGTACTCCCTGCTCAACGGACGATTCCAGGAGTTCTGCAGGATAACGGGTCTTGGCAAGGAGAATCCAGACAGCAGCCATTGCGGGGGTACCGGGACTTAGATGGAGCGTGAGATTTACATCCTTGCCATGTTCTTTCAGAACCTGTTCTATAACTTCAACAGCCGCATGGTAGATTTCGCCGAAGTTGGTCGGACTGGTCAGTTCGACGCTATGAAGGGATATGGGAATGTGGGAGCGTGACTTCAGCCAGTCAGTGTAGGGGGTGACTTCATTGGCAGGGTAGTTATTGATGAAAAATGCGTGATCGAATGCGCGGGCATCCAGTGCGTTTGCAATAGGCCCAAGTCCATCTTGGCCCTTATTCAGGCCCGACTTGAGATCTGTTCGCCCAATCCATGCTAATAGAATCCTTTTCATGGCGGAAGAATACAGGGAATGTTAGCACAATACAAGAATCTTTATGGTTACAATAAAATGTTCTGTGTTGGAGTGGGAGCTAGTCAAAAAAGAGGGCTAACTTCAGAGTTAGCCCTCTTTAATTTTACAAAATTTTTATGAAATCTTGTAGGATAAAAGCATTAATTGGGGCCCAAAAAGCAATTTATGGGGCCCCCTACAAAATTTATTAAATATCCAGATTGACAACGTTAAGCGCATTCTTCTCGATGAAATCGCGGCGCGGCTCTACCTGATCACCCATCAGGATGGTAAAGATCTCGTCCGATTCGACGACATCCTCGATCTTGACCTGCAACAGCACACGGTTCTCCGGGTTCATGGTGGTTTCCCAGAGCTGTTCCGGATTCATCTCTCCCAGACCTTTGTAGCGCTGAATCGCCAGCCCCTTCTTGGCGTTTTCGAGGAAGAAGTTTAGCAGCTCCTGATGGTTTGAGGTCTCGTACAGCACCTTGCCCCCCTCCTGCTCGACGAATGCCCGACCATCCGCCATTGTCTCTACAATCCGGCGGTGGTTGTCCACCAACAGCGCGTATTCATGAGTCGAGAACACCGACAGCACCTGTTGGTCGATAATTGAACGGATGTTGCCGATCCGGAAGGTGATGCGCTCCTCTTCGATCTGGTAATCGGAGCCTTCGGCCAGACTCTTCATCCCTTCCAGGTATGGCTCAAGCTGGGACAACTCTTCCAGAACAGCCGGCACATTGCTCCGTATGACGATTGAAAGCAGCTCCGGAGATATCCCTTTCTTGACAACCTTGTCGAAGATGGCACGGTTTTCGATGAACTGTCTGATAACCGGTATGATCTGCTTGCCGTTATAGGTACGATCCCCCTTTTCAAGGCGCAGGGTCAGATCTTCAGCCCCCTCCTCCAACAGGTAGTTCTGCATGGCGTGTTCGTTGCGAAGATACTGTTCTTTTTTACCTCGCTTGACCTTGTAAAGTGGCGGCTGGGCGATGTAGAGATGCCCTCGTTCGATCATTTCACGCATGTTCCGGTAGAAGAAGGTCAAGAGAAGCGTAAGAATGTGCGAGCCGTCGACGTCGGCGTCTGTCATTACAATAATACGGTGATAGCGTAGCTTGGCTATATTGAAATCATCCTTGCCGATGCCGGTTCCAAGCGCCGTGATCAGGGTGCGGATCTCCTGGGAGGAGATCATCTTGTCGAAACGAGCCTTCTCGACGTTGAGAATTTTCCCCTTGAGCGGCAAAATGGCCTGATTTTTCCGGTCACGCCCCTGTTTGGCCGAGCCGCCGGCCGAATCACCCTCTACCAGGTACAGTTCGCACAGGGCCGGATCTTTTTCCTGGCAGTCTGCCAGTTTACCCGGTAATCCACCCATGTCCAGAGCACCCTTGCGGCGGGTCAGATCGCGAGCCTTACGGGCCGCCTCGCGAGCCCGGGCCGCTTCAATCGACTTGTTAAGAATATCTTTGGCTACCTTTGGATTTTCTTCCAGATAGACAGCCAACCGCTCATTCAGAAGCGATTCAACGTAACCCTTGACTTCTGAGTTGCCCAGCTTGGTCTTTGTCTGCCCTTCGAACTGCGGCTGCGGAATCTTGACCGAAATAACACAGGTCAGCCCCTCGCGCAGGTCATCGCCGGATACTGTCACCTTCTCGTTTTTGAGAAGGTTATTGGATGCCGCGTAGGCATTCATGGTACGGGTCAGTGCCGCCTTGAAGCCGGCAAGATGAGTACCCCCCTCGTGGGTATTGATGTTGTTGGCAAAGGCAAAAATCTTTTCGTCATAGGAATCGTTGTACTGCATGGAGACTTCCATCTCCACGCCCCCCTTCTCTCCCTTGAAGTACATCGGCTTTGGGTTTATGGCCGTCTTGTTGCGATTCAAGTATTCGACAAATGAGTTAATGCCCCCCTCGTAGAAGAACTCATGGGACTTGCCGTCCACCCGTTCATCGCTGATCCTGATTCTGACCCCGGCGTTAAGAAAAGCCATTTCTCGCAAACGCTGGGAAAGGATATCGAACGAGTAATCGGTCGTTTCAAAAATTTCCTCATCCGGCATGAAGGTGATCTTGGTGCCCCGTTTTTTTGTCTGGCCGGTCATTTCCAGAGGCGCAACAGGATCTCCTCGACGGTAGGACTGGTGGAACACTTTGCCGTCGCGGCGGATCTCCAGTTCCAGCCATTTGGAGAGAGCGTTCACAACTGAAACACCAACTCCATGCAGACCTCCGGAAACTTTATAGGAGTCGTTGTCGAACTTACCCCCGGCATGCAGCACCGTCAACACAACTTCGGCCGCCGATTTTCCTTCGTTCGGCATTATGTCGGTCGGGATGCCGCGGCCGTTGTCGACAACGGTTATCGAACCATCCGTGTTAATCGTTACTGAAACATCATTGCAATAGCCGGCCAGTGCTTCGTCAATCGAGTTATCTACAATCTCGTACACCAGATGATGCAGGCCGGAACTTGAAGTTGAACCGATATACATGGCCGGTCGTTTACGGACCGCCGACAAACCTTCCAGAACCTTGATATTTTCGGCCCCGTACTCTCCGTTGTTATGCGCTGGGTTTTCCTGTTCACTCATGCTTTATTTTCCCTCAAACGTCAGATTGCCGCCTTCCATACGAAAGACGGCGCGGTGTGAATCGTTATCCAGCAAAGCTGGAGAACGTTGCGTGGTTGTAACAAAGACCTGTATATCCCTTGCGGCAAGGAACTCCATCAGGTTATGATTACGGCGGACATCCAGTTCGGAGCTCATGTCGTCCAGGAGCAGCAAAGGCGGCTCGCCAAAAATTTCCTGCAGGTTATCCATCTCGGCCATCTTCAGTGCAAGCACGAAACTTTTTTGCTGCCCCTGAGATCCAAAAGCCTTAAGATGCCGGTCATCCAGCAATAACGTCAGGTCATCACGATGTGGGCCTGCAGTCGTAGTGCCGTAACGTTCGTCAGAGCTTTCGTGTCGTTTGAACAGTTCCAGCAATTCTTCGCGAATCGGTTCCCGCTTCGTAGATTGTACCCCCTCCGGCTGATAGCTGATCCGGGAAGTCTCGTTGTCATCTGCAATGGTAGCATAATGCCTGCGCAACTTGTTATCCAGCTCCGCAACAAAGCTGAGCCGACGCTCAACAACCTCGCCACCGGCTTCGGCAAGTTTTTCTGTCCATATATCCAGACCGGTTTTGTCGGAGCATTTCAGCAGATGGTTGCGCTGTTTGAGGATTCGATGATAGTCGTGCCAGCAATACAGGTAACCGATATCTCCGGTATAAACAGCCCGATCCAGATAACGGCGCCTGGCTTCCGGACCCATCTTAACCATACTTGTGTCATCAGGCGAAAAAACTACGGCGTTCAACCTGCCATGAAGATCCGAGGCTCTCTTAACCCCTTTGCCGTCTATATCTACTCTGCGGCCAGTCGTTTCCAGCATGATATTTATTTTATTTCGAATACCTGCCGATTCGACTGCGCCCTGAACTTGAGACATCCGTTCGCCATGTTTTATAAGCTCCGGAAGTCTGGAGGTTCTGAATGAACGCGGACTTCCGAGCAGATAAATCGCTTCCAGCAGGTTGGTTTTACCTTGCCCGTTTAGACCATAAAAAAGATTGAACCGTTCGCCCGGCTCCATTCGAAGAGAACCAATATTGCGAAAATTGGAAACCGCCAGGTGTAGAAGGCGCATCTGTCTGCTATCAAAGCCTCATAGGCATGATAACAGCCAAGAAACTATCTGAGTTTTCAGGAACTATAATGGATGGCGACAACTCATCTCTAAATTTCATCTCAACATTATCAGTTTCAGCTACCGCCAGTACATCCAGAAGATAGCGTGCATTGAATCTAACTGACAAAGGTTCACCGTCATAAATTACATCAAGCTCTTCCATAGCATCCCCGAGCTCTGGATTGCTGGACGATATTTTGATTCCTGCGTTAGATATTTCAAGCATGATGCCCTTGAATTTTTCACTGGATAAAATTGCCATCCTGCGAACAGAGTGAGTGAAATCTTCTTTGTTTACCGTTGCTATCCTGTTATTGGACGCAGGTATCACGCGATTATAGTCAGGAAATTCTCCATCCACCAATCGCATTACCATATAAGAGTCCCCACGCTTAATGACGGCGCTGTTGTCCATAAAACCGAAAAGAAGCCTTCCCCCCTCTTCTTCGGTTATTTTTTTCATTTCACTAACACCCTTTTTGGGAAGTATTACTCCCTTTAACAGTTCTGAACCGATTATTCCTTTAAGCGCTCCGGAAGCGATAGATAATCTATGACCATCCGTAGCAACCATTCTAAGACTGTTATTTCCATCAGCTCCAACTTCTACTTTTGCAAAAATACCGTTAAGATTGAATTTAGTCTCGTCAAAGCAGATAGCATAAGAAGTTTTTTCTATCATTCCTTTCAAAAGAGAACTTTCTATTTCGAAGAGATTTTCCTCCTTTACATCTGGAAAATATGGAAATTCTTCCGGAGAAAGCCCCACAATATTAAATTGCACTTTACCGCATTTAATTTCCACCCAATCATTTTCTTTGGTTAAAAAAACAATAGATTGATTTGGAAGTTCCTTAACTATTTCATACATTTTTTTTGCCGATACTGTGATTTTACCCGTAGATAAGACCTCGGCAGGATAACTGCTTTTCATTCCAACTTCCAGGTCGGTGGCAATTACGTGTATTGAATTTTCAGTCGCTTCAAGAAGAACATTTGACAGGATGGGCATAGAAGTCCTTTTTTCTACGATACCCTGTATTTTTTGAAGCGCCTTGAGGAATATATCCTTTTCAATTCTAAATTCCATATGCCACTCCTAGTTACTGAATATAATGTTTATAAAAGAATAAAAACTTTGTTGTATATTGTTGGTGTTGTGGAAACAGATAAAAATGACGTAACAAACTTATTTTAAAGCATAAAAAAACATAAAAGTACGTTGATATAATGACATGTTTCCGGTCGAAATAAACAGGCGCTGAAATTGTTATCACTTTTCAACAGCATGTTAACAGGTTTTCCTTACTTTAGCAGTATATGTTTAATTTCATCAACAATCTTTGATAGTTTGGGATCAGTTATCAGAGCCTTATCGATTTTTTTAAATGAGTGAATAATGGTCGAGTGGTCCTTGCCTCCGAATTTCAAACCTATATCGGGGTAGGAAGATTTTGTCATGTCTCTGCAAAGCCAGATTGCAATCTGGCGAGCATTAACCAGATTTTTTAATCTTTTTTCTGATTTCAGGTCGGTCAGTTTCAAATCAAAATAGTCTGCGACATTTTTTTGTATAAGTTCAACAGTTATTTCCTTGCGGCGATCACCAAGAATGTCCTTGAGGCTTTCCTTCGCCATACTTAAAGTTATAGGTATATTCTGAAGGCTACTGAAAGCTCCGAGTCTTATAAGCATTCCTTCAAGTTCACGTATGTTTCTGGTGTCGCTAGAAGCGAGAAAATAGTAAACGTCTTCAGGGAGTCTGACATTACTGATTTCGGATTTTTTCTTGAGGATTGCTATTTTGGTTTCAATATCAGGAGGCTGGATATCAGCAATTAACCCCCATTCAAATCTTGATCTCAAGCGTTCTTCAAGATCAGAAATTTCACGAGGAAATTTGTCAGAGGTGATCACAATCTGTTTATGTGCATCGTGAAGTGCGTTAAAAGTATAGAAAAATTCTTCCTGCGTTCCGGTCTTCCCGGAAATAAACTGAATATCATCGACCAACAGAACATCTACATTTCTGAAATGACTCCTGAAAAGATCCATTTTTTTAAGTCTCAGGTGGTTAACCATTTCGTACATGAATTTTTCGGCTGAACAATAACAGACAATTTTTTCAGGTGAATTGGCGCGTATAATATGCCCGATAGAGTTAAGGAGGTGGCTTTTGCCGAGTCCAACACCACCATAGATAAAGAGAGGATTGTAAGTGTCCGCCGGATTATTAGCGACGGCCATTGCGGCTGCATGAGCAAACTGATTGCCAGTTCCATTGACAAAGAGATCAAAAGTGTATTTCGGGTTGAGCGGTGTAAACAAAGACTCAAAACTTTTGACTGAAGTCTGCTCCTGGGGTCCCTTTATAGTGAACTCTTCGAGCAGAATTTGCTGGGACTCTTCGTTATCTCTGACTATAAAGTTGAGATTTAAGGTTTGCCCGGAAGTCACTGAGAGGGCTCCGGTAAGGACCTTCAGATAATGATCCTCCAGCCATTCTTTGATAAATAGGTTGGGTACCGATAAATATACGGAGGAATTGTCATGATGACTGTAAAGAACCGGTTTTATCCAGGTGCTAAAATCGCCTTCCGACAGAACTTTTTCCAGATTTTCGGTTGCCTGTTGCCATGCTTCAAACATAGGGTGGTATCGCGATCACGGTATTTAGTATGGTTATCAACAACAGAATTAAGAATGAAACACGTAATGTATTTAACAACTTTTCAAAGAATATCGTAGATTTATATGCAAGTTATCAACAACATTTTCAACACCTGTTGATAACAATAAAATGCCATAAAAACAAATGGTTAAAGCTGATTTAGGATATATTCAAGCCTGTTTGAGGAACTGCAGAGTAGCAGAGCCGTTCATGTTTTTCAAGGCAAATCAATTGATAATATAAAATACGAATTTACAATAAAAATATTGACATAAACATATTCGGTGTGGTTTATAACTCTTTTCCTGTAAAAAATTATGCAAGAGGTAAACAGCAATGAAAAGAACGTTTCAACCCAGCAATACTTCTCGTAAACGCACCCATGGTTTTCTGGTGAGGATGTCCACCAAAAACGGTCGACTCGTCATCAAACGGAGAAGAGCAAAAGGGCGTAAAAACCTGTCGGTCCAAATTGCAACCAAATAAACATTCTGATGCGTTGTTTGAATCACGGGACGCTACATTTCCAAAAGAAGCACGTTTAAGAAAACGGACAGAGTTTCTGCAACTCTCAAACGCTCGACATAAAATTCCTCTGAATGGGTTTCTTGTGGTTTGGCGCGATAATACCTGTTCGATGGCGCGGTTGGGCATAACGGCAAGCAAAAAGATCGGCTCTGCCGTTGTTCGCAACAAGCTTAAGCGTTATCTTCGAGAGATATTCAGACGGAACCGTATGTTACTTGCTGCTGTAGATATGAATATCATTGCCCGGCAAGAATCGGCGCAGATGGATTATTTTGAAGTTCAGCGGGAACTTAATAAGGCTTTCAGGCTTATAGGCGCGTCATAATGTTCAAGAGCTTTGCGCTACTCGTAATCAGGGTCTATCAGAAGTTGCTTTCTCCGCTTCTTCCTCGGGCCTGCCGTTTTTACCCCTCCTGTTCCGAATATTCCCGCGAATCGATTTTACGGCACGGTGTCGCCAAGGGCATAATCCTTACCGTTCTTAGGCTTGGCAAGTGCCATCCCTTTAATCCGGGCGGCCACGATCCGGTACCCTAACCAAGAAAGCACTACCAGGAGTCTTAATGGAAAAGCGTGCATTTATAGCAATCGGCCTCTCTGTGGTGATATTCTATATATCTTCTATGATGTTTGCCCCGGAAAAGAAGCCGGTAGAAACATCAGTACCCCAGAAGTCGGCTTCAGTAGTGGCCGTTCCCGCTGAAAATCCTGTTCAGCCGACGGTTTTGCAGAGCCCACCTGTTGTTGCCAACCAATCACTCCCAACATCAGTTCCACCGAAGGACGTTAGAATTGAGACAGATCTTTATACAGCGCTCTTTTCGTCCCGTGGAGGGAGCCTCAAGAGTCTTACGCTAAAAAATTATCGTGAAGCAAATACCCCTTCCGCCAGGCAGGTTACGCTTGGAACTGATTCTGACCCGAACCTCCTCTCTTTTGCCACCCGGGCAACCGGCATCGCTTTTCAGGATGGCACGGTGTTCATGTCGAATGTCGATAGCCTCAAGTTGAACAACGGCGAGTCGAATCAGCTAATCTTTAACTACATTTCCGGACAGGGCTTCACTATCAGGAAGATTTATACTTTCACGGCAGGTTCCTACGGGATAAAGCTGGAAACAGTTCTGTTTAATAACTCGGCATCACCATTATCAGGCTCTATTCAGCATGTGATGACCTATCCTGCAGAGCCTAAGGTTAAGGATAATAGATTCGACACGGCCGGCGCATACCTCTTTTCGGACAACAGCCTCCAATCTGAAAAAATTAAAGACGTTGCGAGTGCGACCAAGCGTTATGACAAAGCTATCCAGTGGGCCGGTTTTGCTGACAAATATTTTCTGAGCTCGATTATTGCTGATAATGGCAGTATTGCATCCGTCGAGCTGAAGAAAAACGGAGCCGGTTATTTTGAGTCAGTAATTTCTTCGCCACAGTTTACGGTTAACCCTGGACAGTCGACTACTGTCACAAACCATCTGTTTGTGGGCCCCAAGGATATCGATATTCTAAAGGCTCAAGGAAACTCACTTGTGCAGTCCCTTGACCTGGGTTGGTTTACCGTCATTGCTAAACCGCTTCTCTATTCGCTCAAGTTTTTCTACAGCTATGTCGGTAACTACGGAATTGCTATTATAATAATCACTATAATTCTTAAGATATTGTTTTTCCCGTTAACGCATAAAAGCTACAAATCAATGAAGGGTATGCAGAAAATTCAGCCTGAGATGACGAAGCTCCGCGAGAAGTACAAGGATGACCGTGACGCCATGAATAAGGCGGTTATGGAGTTATACCGCGAGCATAAGGTCAATCCAATGGGCGGTTGTCTGCCGATGGTTGTACAGATACCGGTCTTTTTCGCCCTCTATAAATCGCTCATGTTTTCCATTGAGCTTCGCCATGCCCCGTTTTTCTTCTGGATCACCGACCTGGCCGACAAGGATCCTTACTATGTCACCCCGGTTATCATGGGTGTTACCATGTTTATTCAACAGAAGATGACCCCATCTCAGATGGAACCGCTTCAGCAGAAAATGATGCTGGCTTTGCCGGTAGTATTCACGTTCATGTTTCTAAGCTTTCCTTCGGGGCTGGTGCTTTACTGGTTGGTTAACAACGTGCTGACCATAGGACAGCAGATGTACATCAACAAACTGGTCAAGGATTAGTCCTTACCCTGGGAGCGATTGATTAATGTACCTCCGCGACACAATAGCGGCAGTCAGCACTCCGCCTGGCAACGGTGGCATCGGCATTGTCCGGGTAAGTGGTGACAAGGCTGCGGCGATTGGAGATTCTGTTTTCAAGCCGATGAATGACGGTGGCCTTCTAAGCCACCGTTTTTATTTTGGTTCCATTTGTGATCCAAAAACCGGCGCGACCGTTGACGAGGCCATGGCTGTCTTGATGCGTGCGCCCCGTTCTTATACCCGCGAAGATGTGCTTGAGTTGCACTGTCATGGTGGCTGGCTTGTTCTGGAAAAAGCGTTGTCGTTAATTCTATGTTGCGGCGCTCGGCTAGCCGATCCTGGTGAGTTTACCAGACGAGCTTTTCTCAACGGGAGGATCGATCTGGTACAGGCCGAAGCGGTTATGGACATTATCGGCTCGAAGACCGAAGCGGCCCTTCAATTGGCTCATAAACAGCGTGAAGGCTTGCTTTCAAGACGAATTGAAAAGGTGCGTGGCCTGATACTTCATGCACTTGCTCTGGTAGAAGCATATATCGATTTCCCGGAAGACGGTCTCGGCGAAGCGGATTTGGACACAATCCGAAAGTATGTCGACGAAGCTCTTTCTGATATCGGGGAATTGCTTGACAGTTATGACGAAGGGTTGATTTTACGCGAAGGTATATCCGTGCTGATTATCGGAAAACCGAATGTGGGTAAATCAAGCTTGTTGAACCGCCTGCTGAACGAAAACCGCGCCATAGTCACCCATATTCCAGGTACGACCCGTGATATCATCGAGGAAGCCGTTAATTTTAATGGATTGGCAGTCAGGTTGCTCGATACTGCCGGTATTCGCCATACTGAAGACCTGGTTGAACAGGAGGGGATTAGCCGTGCGCTGGAAAAGATCCCGCTGGCGGATCTCGTGCTGTTCGTTTTTGATGCATCAAAAACGTTCAGCCAGGAGGACCAGCTCATACTTGATGCGCTCTCGGGGCGCAAGTTTATAGCGGTTCTAAACAAATCCGATTTGCCACGGGAACTGCTGTTTCCTCCTGAATGCCGCTTTGATGTGCAGGCTCACATATCTGCAAATTCGGGTGTCGGAGTTGATGCTTTAAAACAGTCAGTATGTAGTTGTTTTTTACACAGTTCCAATATTGATAGAAGAGAGTTTATTGCAATTTCCAGGGCACGTCATCGTGATGCACTTTTATCTGCTGATCGAATGCTTCGACGATTTAGCGCGTCCCTGGGTGATTGCAATCTTGAATTGCTGGCGATTGATTTGCGTGATACCCTCGAAGCGGTCGGTTCCGTGACGGGTCAGACTACCACAGATGATGTTCTGGATAATATATTCTCATCCTTTTGTATTGGCAAATAACAGTCTGTTTCACGTGAAACCCTCTTCGGTTCCTGCTTATGATGACTTATGATCGCACATACGATGTAATTGTTGTAGGCGCTGGACACGCCGGATGTGAGGCCGCCCTGGCTGCTGCCCGGATGGGTTGCCGAACAATGCTGCTGACGATCAATTTGGATGCAATCGCACTAATGTCCTGTAACCCGGCTATCGGCGGATTGGCCAAGGGGCATCTGGTCAAGGAAATTGACGCATTGGGTGGCGAGATGGCCAAGAATATTGACGCCACCGGCATTCAGTTCCGTATTCTGAACACCCGCAAAGGGCCGGCTGTGCGGGCATCCCGGGCCCAAGCGGACAAGCAATTGTACAGACTCCGCATGAAGCGTATCCTTGAACAGCAGGATAACCTTGATCTCAAGCAGGGGGAGGTAACCTCTCTGTATATTGAGGGTCTTAACCTTCGCGGTGTTGACACCCGCTCAGGCATCCGCTTTCTATCTAAAACCGTTGTAATCACAACCGGTACATTCATGCGAGGCTTGATACATATCGGCCTGAATAGTTACCCTGGCGGTAGGGCAGGCGACCTCCCTTCCATAGGTCTTTCAGACCAATTGAGGTCTCTTGGGTTTTTGGTTGGCCGGTTGAAGACCGGCACACCAGCTCGCCTTGATAGTAGAACCATTGATTTTACGCGCCTTGAGCCTCAATTTGGTGATAACCCTCCAGTGCCGTTTTCGTTTTCGACTACGCGCATCAGCATGCCGCAGGTACCCTGCCATATAGCTTATACAAATCCGCGCTCTCATGAAATCATCCGGTCCGGTCTAGACCGTTCGCCGCTCTATTCCGGGATTATAGAGGGGGTCGGTCCGCGTTACTGCCCTTCAATTGAAGACAAGGTTATGAGGTTTCCGGAAAAAGACCGGCACCAGACCTTTATAGAACCTGAGGGGCTTGAAACCGTAGAGGTATACCCGAGTGGAATGTCAACATCCCTTCCAATCGACGTACAAATAACTTTTTACCGCTCTATGATCGGGCTTGAGGCAGTTGAAATAATGCGCCCGGCTTATGCCATTGAATACGATTATGTAGACCCGATACAATTGCACTCTTCACTTGAAACCAAGCTGATCGGCAACCTGTACCACGCCGGCCAGATTAACGGGACTTCCGGTTACGAGGAAGCGGCAGGTCAGGGGATAATAGCTGGAATCAACGCGTCTTTGCGCGTAAAAGGACTTGATCCGGTTGTTCTTGGCAGGAGTGAAGCATATATCGGTGTAATGATCGACGATCTTGTTACACAGGGGACAAAAGAACCTTACCGCATGTTCACATCCAGGGCTGAATATCGTCTGCTGTTACGTGAAGACAATGCCGATTTGCGGTTGCGGGACATAGGCCATAAACTAGGACTTGTCTCCCATGATGAATATGCTGCATTTTCAATGAAGCGGGAAAAGATTGTCGATGAGTTGAGTCGCATCTCAACTGCACGAATCTCGAATACCGGTCAGGAGGTGGAAGTCTTGTCTCGCCTGGGACTTGAAGATATTCAGAAAGGAACATCGTACGAGCATCTGCTTAGGCGTTCAGATTTTAGCTATTCTGATTTGGCTGAGTTGGATGACGTTTCACGTGAAACGCCTGCCGACGTCCGGGATCAGGTTGAGATTCAAACCAAGTATCGCGGATATATTGAACGACAACTGGACCAGGTTGAACGTTCAAAAAAAATGGAGACAACACGCATCCCCAATTTCCTCGATTATGCGTTAATTAAAGGTCTGACTTCCGAGGTGCGTGAAAAGCTGGCCAGAAATCGGCCTGACACCCTTGGGCAGGCATCCAGGATTCCGGGAGTTACACCAGCAGCAATTTCGATATTAGCCATCGCGTTAAAAGCCAATGTATGGAGTGCCGTTGAAAAATAGCCTCACTCCCGGAACTAATGGTTGAAACTAAATATTACGTCAAGGTACTGGTTTGTAATGCAAGACGCGCTTGAACATGGTGCAAGAGAAATTGGTTTGATACTTACTGATGAAAATATCAGATCATTGGAGTTGTTTGCTGTAGAACTTAAAAAATGGAACAGCAGACTAAATCTTACTGCAATAACTAAAGACAATGAGATCGCAATAAAACATTTTATTGACTCCTTGAATCTTGCCCCCTATGTTTTTGATGAAGACCATATGCTTGATTTGGGTTCAGGTGCAGGGATCCCGATAATTCCTTTAAAAATCATAAAACCTGAAACGGTTATGTTATCGGTTGATGCTGTCAACAAAAAGATCAATTTTCAGCGTCATGTGATCCGCACTCTCAGATTGAATGGGATCGAGGCTCTGCAGGCGAGGGCTGAGGATCTGCATAAGTCGTATGCAAATAAATTCAGCGTTATTACGTCACGAGCTTTTACTCGTCTGGATCGGTTTGTTTCTCTTGCAGCCCCTTTGTTGGCAAAGGGTGGGCGACTGATCGCAATGAAGGGTGCTGATGCTGAAGATGAAATTGCTGCCAGCGATATTACGTTGAAGGAACTTGGTTTTGTTGTTACCAATATTTATAGTTATACGTTGCCTTGTGATATGGGTAAGCATAGCCTCGTGTTTATAACAGCCTGCGAATCGGCTTGGAATAAGCCCTCAGGAACCTAAGGCCCAAAAATTCGTCTTAAGGGCTTCTGCCGGAATATCAATACCAGAGACAGCATTTTTTCTGTTTTTAGTTTCTGCGGCATGTTGGGACGGTTGTAGGCGAATATCTGATATCAGGTTCAAATTCAGAGATAATGAAGTTGCAGATGATCAGAATCTGCACTAGTATGCAGGGGTTGTTTGCCTACTCAAAGATAGAAAGAACTCCTATGAAAAAATTTATCTGCATAGTGATTATTGCAACTCAAATCTTAGCATGTGCTACCTATGAAAACAGGGCAGTCCCGTTCAGGGCCCCTCAGGATTATGCAAATTATCAGGATGCAGGCGGATTGATAACAGGAGCCGAGGCGTTTACTGACAAGAAATTGGCAGAAGATGCTTTTGGTTTTGATATACTCGGAGCAGGGGTTCTTCCGGTTCAGATCGTGCTGGACAATCGGAGCGGTCAGGCGGTCGAGGTTGTTTCAGGACAGACGTTTCTGATTGACGGTTCTAACCGCTATTGGAAGATACTCTCAAATCAGGAAGCTATTGATCGAGTCCAGAAGGCAACCGAAGTCGGGGCAATTGGCAGAGGTGCGGGAAGGGGCGCCGCGTTCGGTGCGGCGGCAGGCGCGCTTCTTGGTCTGGCTCTTGGAATCGTCTCAGGTCGAAGTGTAGGAGAGGCTGTAGTAAAGGGCGGGGTTCTTGGCGGGGCTGGCGGAGCGGTTATCGGAGGCTCCAACAAGGCTGGAGACGATCGCCAGATAGAACGCAAAATTGCACATGACGTCCGTGAAAAAGGGGTTGAAGGGAAGATTATGCAGGCGGAGGCCCTGGCAAACGGATTTATCTTTTTCCCTGGCGAAGCGGAAACAGTGAAAGAATTGCGCCTGCAGCTCAGATTCCGGAATAGCGGCATAGTTAAAACCATAAACCTCCGGCTCCGTTAAAAGATGGACGTTCGTATATATTATGAGGATACGGATGCCGCCGGCGTTGTGTATCATGCCAACTACATCAAGTATCTGGAACGCGCGCGGACGGAGTTTTTCCGCGATCATGGCTTTTGGGTGGCAAAACTTGCGGAAGAGGGATTTATCTTTCCAGTAGTGCGCTTAGAGCTCGATTTCAAATCACCTGCACGTCATGATGATCTCCTGTCTGTCGAGACAACTCCTGTACGGACTGCCGGCGCATCATTCATACTCCGCCAGAGAATAGTCCGGCCCAGTGATGGAAAGCTTCTGATGGAAGGTTTAGTGACCTTGGCCTGCATAAATTCTGCGCTGAAGGCAAGAAGGATACCGTTGGGTATCCGTCAGTTGCTTGAGTCAGCGTCAGCAGAGGATATTTAGAGAAGAAATCCAGGCAGAAAGACAGTTATGCTTGTAGCGGATAGAATAGAACGAAAAGAAGCGGTTAGATGGTTATTGGATAAAGATCTTCTGACAATCGGCACAATTGCCGACGGAATTCGTCGCAAACTTCATCCAGAAAACCGGGTGACATTTGTCGTTGATCGCAATGTCAACTACACCAACATATGTGAATCTAAATGTTCTTTTTGTGCATTCCATCGCGACAGTGATGCCCCTGATGCCTATATACTTTCCTGCGATGAGATCTACGAGAAGATAGCCGAACTTGTAGATCAGGGCGGCACCCAACTGCTGATGCAGGGGGGGCTCAATCCGGATCTGAAAATAGATTTTTTCGAGGGAATTTTCCGGGAGATCAGGTCGCGCTTTCCGATGTTGCAGAACCACTCCCTTTCTCCGGCCGAGGTGGTCTGTATTGCCGCAAATTCCGGAATCACGGTGGACGAAACTCTACTACGGCTTAACGCTGCGGGATTAGGATCAATTCCTGGCGGCGGCGCCGAGATCCTGGTGGACGAAGTGCGAAGAAGAATATCTCCCAATAAAATCGGCTGGCAGCAGTGGTGTGAGGTTATGGGGAAAGCCGCAGCTCTGGGTATGCCTACTACGGCGACCATGATGTTCGGAAGTCTGGAGAAGCCGGAGGATATCGTAGAGCACCTCTTTCGGGTGCGCGATCTCCAAGACAGGGGAGGCTCATTCACCGCCTTTATCCCATGGACCTACCAGCCAGGCAATACCGAGTTGGGAGGAACTACCGCTACAGGCGTGGATTATCTGAAAGTACTGGCCTTATCGCGGATTGTGTTGGACAATATAATTAATATTCAAGCCAGCTGGGTTACACAAGGAGCCAAAATGGCCCAGGTTGCGCTCTTCTTCGGGGCCAACGATTTGGGCGGGACCATGCTGGAAGAGAACGTTGTTGCGGCCGCCGGCTGCTGTTTCCGAATGTCACAGGATGAAATGATCAAGCTGATACAGGGTGCCGGCTTCAAGGCGGCACAGCGAAACACGACCTATTCCATACTGCGGGAGTTCAACTCTTGAGCGTTTACAATAAGCAGAATGGAACCTGCGAGATCATAACCACTGCAGCCCGACTGAATGAAGTGACAACCATACTCGCGCGCCAGAAGGAAATTGCCGTTGATCTTGAGATGGACTCCCTTCATCACTACCGGGAAAAAGTTTGCCTGATCCAGATTTCGACCCGCTGCCATAGTTGGTTGATCGATCCGCTGGCGCTCAAGGACCTTTCACCTTTAGCCGGCCCGCTCTCTGATCCGGATATCCTGGTGGTCATGCATGGCTCCGATTACGACATCCGCTCGTTGCACCGTGATTTTGGCATTGAAGTCAAAAATCTCTTCGACACTATGATTGCCGCCCGTTTTCTTGGTCTCCAAGAATTTGGTCTGGCAGCGCTTCTCAGGGCACGTTTCGGTATCGAACTGGACAAAAAATATCAGAAGGCGGATTGGAGCAAACGGCCTTTAAGTCCCGAAATGAGCGCCTACGCCGTTGCTGACACGTCAGACCTGTTGCCGCTATATGACCAGTTCAACGCGGAACTTTTTAAAAAGGGGAGGCTGTCATGGTTTGAGGAGGAATGCCGGCTGGTCTGCCAGGCGCGAGTGACGGAGAAAGAAGGGCCGTTATTTTTGTACTGTAAGGGTGCCGGCAAACTTAGGGCGCGCAGTCTGGCGATTCTGGAAGAGTTGCTGCAATTGCGCGACAGGCAGGCAAAGGCTTTGGATCGACCCCCTTTTAAGGTTTTGTCTGCCGAAACTCTTCAGGAAATCGCCGAAAGTACTCCACGAACGCTGGCCGAGTTGAGCAGGGTCAAGGGAATGACCCCCAATCAGTTAAATCGGCATGGCGCCGAAATTCTTCAGGCGGTGACCCTTGGTATGGAAATACCGGAAGAGAGGCTGCCGCGTTTTCCTCGATCCCGTAAAAATGACCAGGTAGAAGGCGCCAAGGAACGCTTGAAAAAACTTAAGTGCTGGCGAGAACATAGGAGCGCCGAACTTGGACTTGAACCTGGTGTGCTGGCGCCAAACTGGCTGCTGGAATCCGTTGCGGATTTTAACCCTGCCACGCATTCCGGGCTGGAGAGTATTTCAGGCCTCAGGCAGTGGCAGAAAGATTTGTGCGCCAACGATATTATCAGAATAGCGGCTGCTGCGACCACCAGCGAGGGATAAATGATGGAACAACCCTATTTGAGTATCGTCATACCGGTATACAATGAGGAAGCAAACCTGAAACACCTCATGGAGCGCCTATATCCGGCGATACAAGATACCGGCCATTCATTCGAGATCATTTTCACAAACGACGGCTCCAGTGATCGCTCACTTGATATACTGTGCAAGATCGCAGAGGAGTACAAGAGCGTAAAGGTGATCGAATTCACTGGCAATTTCGGCCAGCACATGGCAATTCTGGCGGCATTCGAACTCTCCAGCGGAGAGATTATAATCACCCTGGATGCGGATCTGCAGAATCCGCCGGAAGAGATACCGCGCCTGGTAGCCGAGATAGAAAAAGGTTACGATGTGGTCGGTACTATCCGCCAGAAGCGGCAGGACTCACCCTTCCGTAAAATGGCTTCGCGTATAGTCAATATTACAACAAACAAGATTACCGGAATGAAGATGCAGGATTACGGTTGTATGCTGCGCGCCTACCACCGCTATGTTGTGGATAGCATCAATCGCTGCCGGGAATCGACGACCTTCATACCGGCCCTGGCCCAGACTTTTGCCTCCAATCCTACCGAGATCGAGGTTGGACATTCCGAGCGGGCTGAGGGTGAAAGTAAATATTCGTTTTACAAGCTGATACGGCTTAACTTCGATCTCATGACCGGTTTCTCGGTAGTGCCGCTGCAGCTGTTTGCCCTGTTCGGTATCATAACTTCAGTGATGTCGGTGGCTTTTGCCATCTTCCTGATTGTGCGGCGCTTCATAGTGGGGGCTGAAGTGGAGGGTGTCTTCACCCTGTTTGCCATCCTCTTTTTCTTCATCGGCATTATCATTATGGGAATCGGTATTGTTGGCGAGTATGTAGGGAGGATTTATCAGGAAGTACGCAAGCGACCAAGGTTTGTAGTAAGAAGAACTTATGGCTTTGAAGAATAACAGGCTTATCGTCTGCGCCTACCATAATGTCGGCTATCACTGCGTCTCGGAACTGCTGAGGCAGGGGGCGGATATCGAGTTGATTTACACCCACGAAGACTCGCCTTCCGAAGAGATCTGGTTCTTGTCAGTGCGCGAACTTGCCGACCAACATGGCATCCAGTACTTGACAAGCGATATCTCCTTGCCGGAAAACGTCGAGCGGGTGCGAGCCATTGCACCTGACTTTATCTTCTCCTTCTACTACCGGAGCATGATAAAACAGGCGGTGCTGGATATCCCCAGAATGGGGGCGCTCAACCTCCACGGTTCCTGTTTGCCGAAATACCGTGGCAGGGCGCCGGTAAACTGGGTGGTGATCAACGGGGAGAACGAAACCGGGGCAACCCTGCACTATATGGTAGAGAAGCCGGACGCAGGCGATATCGTTGATCGGGAGACGGTCGAGATAGCCTTTACCGACACAGCCCACGATGTTTTCGGCAAGGTAACCGATGCAGCAGTGACGGTGATCCGCCGCGTCTGGCCGCTACTGCGCGATGGCGTTGCACCCGGTATCCCAATGGACCTGAAGGCCGGAAGCTACTTCGGTGGTCGCAAACCGGCCGACGGTCGCATTGACTGGACTAAAGGCGCCGTGGAGATTTACAACCTGGTGCGCGGTGTAACCCATCCCTATCCTGGCGCGTTTGCCTTTCTAGGCGATAGCAAAGTGCTCATCTGGTCGGCCTGGCCGGTAGAAGGGAGTGCCAAGCCAGGATTTATTTTGTCGCACGATCCGCTATTGGTCGGCACCGGTGCCGGGTTGCTGGAGATCCGCACGTTGCAGGTCGAAGGAGAAGAGGAAAAAACAGCAGGTAACGTGGTATTAACAACTGCTATGAATTTCGAATAATCCTTGAAAATCAGTGAATACGAAGGCGCACAAGTAAAATATCAGAAAATCGCACAATGATTTTATTCTAATCGAAGCCTTCAAAAGGAGAGAGTTGAATGAAGGTACTCATCTTAGGTGTCAACGGCTTTATCGGCAATGCCCTCACCCACCGGATCCTCACGACCACCGACTGGGAGGTTTATGGCCTGGACATGGCCTGCGACAAGCTGGAACGCTCGCTGGGCGATCCCCGGTTTCATTTTCTTGAGGGTGACATCACCATTAACAAGGAGTGGATCGAGTACAACATAAAAAAATGCGACGTCGTGCTGCCGTTGGTTGCCATTGCGACACCGGTTACCTACGTCAAGGATCCGATAAGGGTCTTTGAGCTGGACTTCGAAGAGAATCTCAAAATCATTCGCTTATGCCACAAGTACAAGAAACGGGTAGTTTTCCCTTCCACCTCCGAGGTGTACGGTATGAGTCCCGATGCCCAGTTTGACGAGGAGAGCTCGCCGCTGATGCTGGGACCGATTGCCAAAGAACGTTGGATTTACTCCTGTGCCAAGCAGATGCTGGATCGTGTCATCTACGCCTATGGCAATCACGAAGGGCTGAAATTTACTCTGTTCCGCCCATTCAATTGGATCGGTCCCAAGCTGGACAGCATCCACACTGCCAAAGAGGGGAGTTCGCGCGTCCTTACGCAGTTCCTCTACAATATTCTGGCAGAAGAGCCGATACAGCTCGTCGATGGGGGGAATCAGCGCCGCTCTTTCACCTTTATTGAGGACGGTATCGACTGTCTGATGAAAATCATTGCCAATGAGAACGGTTGTGCCGACGGCAAGATTTTCAACATCGGTAATCCGGCCAATGATCTCTCAGTCAAGGAGCTGGCCGTCAAATTGCGCGACATGGTCAAGGAGTTCCCGCTCTACAGGGATAAAGCCGAGAAATGCCGGATCGTGGAGATTTCTTCCGACACCTTCTACGGAAAGGGATACCAGGATATGCTGACCCGCGTTCCGTCGGTCAAGCGGGCGAAGGAGTGTTTGGGATGGGAGCCAGTAACGACAGTGGATGACGCCCTGCGGATGACGCTGGAATTTTATCTGGTCGATGAGCGGGAGAAGCTGAGCGAGTTTTTGTAACTGATGAATAACTCAAGAGGACGTTCCGGCTATACACTGATAGAGATTGCCGTCGTACTTGCAATAATTGGCATGGTAATGCTGCTGGTCATACCGCGGCTCCCTTCGTCCGATCAGGAAAATCTCAAGATATCAGCCCGTACCCTGGCCTCTACGCTTCGCTACATACAGGAGCGGGCCGCCACCGCCAGAACTTACTATTACCTCACCCTGTCACCGGGGACGGATGGCGCCAAAGTATTCGAGATCGGTGCGGATGGAGGGGGCAAAGAACCGTCCGACCCGCTGTTGCAGCGACCTTCGTTGAAAGAAAATATCCAGATTGCCGATGTAGTTATCCCTCGACTTGGAAAGGTCACGGAGGGGCAACTGCGATTGGACGTTGGGATGGGGGGGCTGAGAGATTTTGTCGCGATCCACCTCCGTTCTTCCGGTGGGCAGTTCTGGACGGTGATGGCGTTCCCGGCCGGAGGCAAGGTAAAGGTTTACGAGGGGTATCAGGAGGAACCGCAATGAGGGGTTTTACGTTGCTGGAAGTGATGGTGGCTCTCGCTATCATGGCATGTGTAATCCTGACTCTGCTGGGTTCGGTAAATTATCATATCGGGATCATAGCCAACGAGCGCGATAGTACAACACTGACGATTCTGGCGCGATATCGTATGGCAGAGCTGGAACAGTCACCGGCCAAAGGAGAAGGGACGTTTGCGCCTTTACATCCGGAACTGAGTTGGAAATCCGACCTGTTACCGGCCGATCTGCCCGGTCTGCAAAAGATGGTTGTCAAGGTTCGGCGAGGCAGTGACGGCAGGGAGGTGGCGCTTGTGCGGTATATCGCGAAATAGCGGTTTTACCCTGCTGGAGGTGCTTATTGCAGTAGTATTGCTCGGCATTCTCTCGGCGGCGCTCTATGGCAGCTATTTTGGTGTCATACGGGCCAGGGAGAGTGCTTCAGCCGGGATGGAATCAAGGAGGGAACTGGGTGCTACGCTTGATCTGATCCGCCGTGAAGTATCATCGGCCCTGTTCAACCGCACCGATAAGCGGCTGCGGTTTGTGGTGGAAGATCGCGACAATTTCGGAGCGCCGTCATCGACGCTGGTGTTGACTACGCTGGCGCCCCCATCAATGGTGACCCGTAGCGAGTCGGGTATCGTTGACGTCACGTATCGGATTGCCGATAAGGATAAACAGCGTACCTTGACACGCCAGGAACGGGATCTGGTTTATTTGGAAGGCAAAGTCCCCGCCTACCCGCAGATGGAGCAAATCAGCTCCTTTCTGGTGGAGTGCTATGACGGATCGAAGTGGGTCAAAAGTTGGGACACCGGCATAAATTACGCTCTGCCCAGGAGCGTGCGGGTAACCGTTCAGGTCGATGAGGGGGGAAAACCGGTCGAATTTACGGTGCTCTCTTTTCCGCGAGTGAGCGGCTCATGATTGGGCGGCTGAAAAACAAGTCCGGTTTCGCCCTGATTCTGACACTTGTAGTAACGGCGCTGATGGTGGCTGTGGTGGTCGAGATGATCCATCAGGTGTATGTGGATACTTCGCTGAGCCGTGGCTTTCGTGATGGACAACAGGCTTCAATACTGGCTGAATCCGGAGCGGCGGGTGGCGCCAGGCTTCTGCAGATGGCGCTTTCCGGACGCTCCTATACCGCGCTTTCCGACCTTTGGGCAACGCCGATCAGGCTGGATGACGAGGTCGGTTGGCTGGAGATTACGATCAGTGAGGAAAGTGGTAAAATCAACATCAACGGCTTTGTCCAGCCGAACGGAGAGTATGAACCGTTCACTCTGGCTGCACTGCAGAGGCTTGGCAAGCGTCTGCAACTGCCGGGGGATATCTGGAGTGCCGTTGCAGATTGGATAGACAGCGATGATCTGCCCCGCTCCGGAGGCGCTGAGACACCTTATTATCGTACCCTTAAACCTCTGTATTCCGCCCATAACGGCAAGCTGATTACGATTACGGAGCTGTCGCTGGTCAAGGGGATTACGCCTCAAATTCTTGGCAAACTACGGCCCTATCTGACGCTATATACAGATCAGGCAGGCGCACCGGTATCAACGGTCAACATAAATACCGCTCCAAAAGAGATCCTGGCAGCGCTTGATGATCGCATCGACGATCGTACGGCGGAGCTGATCCTGGAAGAGCGGAGTTTACAGCCCTTTAAATCGACGGGGGAACTCTCAAGGGTACCCGGGATGGACACGGTTGCTCCCGGTCTGGTTGGCAAGATCAGCGTCAAAGGCAATCTCTTCAAAATAACCGCAGTAGCCAAGGTAAAGGATTCCGCGCGTACTGTCGAGGCGGTTGTCCGCCTCTCCGGCAGGTACCCGGAATTCCTGTCGTGGCAGGAGTACTGACACAACAAAAGAGAGAATTAAGGACAATCAGTTGTGCAGTAAAAACTTTGCAGTTAGCTGAATAGGTTATATAACTAGGCAAGTGAGGGCATTTCGTATCATGGATTATCTGATTCTGCAGGCAGAAGAAAAGCGGTTGACCGTTGCTCGGTTTGGGATCACTCGACGTTCCACGGAACTTGTCGGGGCCCTGTCGATAGCGCTCAGTGAAGAGAACTCCCTGGCTGGCGCCATCCAAAAAGTAGCTGAAAACATGGAGGGTTCCCCACGCGTTGTGCTTTGTCTCCCTTTGACGCTTTTTGCGCAGCGCTCCGTTTCGCTCCCTTTTAACGATCTCCGTAAGGTGCGCGAGGTGCTGCCGGCTCATTTACAGGGCGAAATTGCACTTCCGGTCGAAGATCTTACGCTGGGGATTTTGAAGGCCGAAGATGGCAAGTTTCTCGCGCTGTGGGCTCGAAAGACAGACATCGGCAGGGCAATAGAACGGTTCCGTGAGGCGGGTATCGAACCTCAGATTGTAAGTTCAATACCGTTCGCTCTGGCTAAACTTCCGGGAGTGCCACCCGACTGTGCCATATGCGACGGGAATTCGCTTGCACTTTTAAAGGGGGGACGGCTGACCTATTTCCGGGCGTTTAATTCTGATATGACCGCTCCAATGATAGCAACAACGCTGTCGGCGCTGGAACTATCCGGAGAGACAATTCCGCCGCGACTCTGCCTGGTCGGACAAGGGGCAAAGGGGCTTTCTGATGTTGATAATCTGCCTTTACCGGTAGAAAAGGTAGAAGTACCGCCGGAGTTGGGCCATCTGTTCAAAAACGATGAAACCTTTCATCAGCTTGCAGGGCTTTATGCTGTGGCACAAGCCAGCTATGCCGGCACGCTTCCAGATTTCCGGCAGGGAGAACTCTCCTGGACCGCCGGTGATGCCAAATTGCGCAAGAAGCTGCTGCTGACCGGAATACTGGCGGTGGCCGTAATGGCGCTCCTTTTTGTAAGCGAGGGAATCCGCTATCGAGCCGCCGTAACTGATATTTCATCTCTTAACAAATCTATTTCGGCGATTTATAGAGAGATTTTTCCCACCCGGGTCAAGGCGGTTGACGAAATATCCGAAACCAAAGGGGAGATCAAGAAACTGTCCGGAGTAACAAACTCAAATGGATATCTTGATATTCTTAAAAAACTGGCTGAGGCTAAAGGGAACACCATCAACGGTCTTTATGAAGCAGAGCTGGAGGGACGCAGCCTGCGGATAAAAGGGGACGCCCGCTCCGCTCAGGCGGTCAATGAATTCAAAGCCGCGCTTGCCCCTCTGATGGTTGTTTCCGAATTGGGTGAAGTAAAGAGCCGCCCTGATGGCATGGTCAGTTTCAGTCTGACAGGAACTCTCAAGGAGGGCACGAAATGAGACTTTTTGAAATCATCCGTGACCGGTGGCAGGACCTTGACGGCCGATCACGCCTCTGGTGCGGCTACGCGCTGATTCTGCTGCTGGTTGCAGCGGTAGGCTGGTCGGCGTTGAGTGCTAAAGTTCACGCGCTTGAAAAGAAACGCATAGCCCGTGAAATAGTACTGAAGGAACTGTTGCCGCTTAAAGTTGAGTACATGTTGGCCCGGCGCTCATCGGACGAGTTGAAAGGGCGTATGGCTTCTCTCCGCCCGGACGATTCACCGGCCAAAATTATTGAAGATATCGGCATCAGGGGGAAAACGGTTAAAATTGTACCGCTCAAGGGTGAAGAGCTAAGTGGCATTATCGAGGATGCGGCCGATATCCGCATCGATGGCTTGACGCTTAACGAAACGCTCAATCTCCTGTACCGGCTCGAAAAAGGGGGGCGTCCGCTGGTTATTAAAAAATGTAATCTGCGGGTTCGTTTTGACGATCCATCCCGCTCTGATCTGACGATGATTCTGGCGCTGTTTAAGCCTTCACCCGGTCAGGCTAAATGATGAAAGCTTCGCTGCTGGCACGACGAGCAGGCCTTACGGTTTCGATCCTGATTCTTTTTCTGCTCTTTTGTTACCTCTTTTTCCCTACAGCGAAGATCGATGCCGTAATTGCTCAGGTTCTGTCACGCCAGGGCTTAACGCTTACTCCTTCGGTACATAAGACACTCCTCCCCGGTCTGGGATGGGACAATCTGCTGCTGTCGTCGGAACAGGGTCCGCTGTTGCATAGTGAAAGTCTGCGGGTCAGGCCGCTTCTGCTGCCTCTCTTTGCAGGGCGAGTTGTTATTTCGGGGAGTGCAACGATAGGAAATGGGCATCTGGATGTCAGGTATGCCTTAAATGGTAAAGCTGCTCTGGATCTGGCCGCAGACGGCGTATCTCTCTCCGGGATACCTTTTTTCAAAAGCGTTCTGGGAGCCAAAGCGGTCGGCAGCCTCTGGAGCCAGGGAACGCTTAAGCGCGGTGCAAAGGGTTTGAGTGGCGACCTTAAGCTGGAGGTAAAGCAGCTTGAACTTTCGGGTGTCAAACTGGGGGCGTTTTCGCTACCGGACGTTGCCAATCTTAAAACGCAGGGGATGGTCAGGGTCAGTGACGGAAATGCCCGCCTGGAGAGTTTTACCTTTGAAGGGGACGGTATTTACATGCGGATATCCGGTGATCTCCCCTCGGGGGCCAATGCCGGTGTCACCCCTCTCAATATGACTCTGGAGATCATGCCAAAGCCGGAATTTCTGGAAAAGCAGAAACTTGTTTTCATGCTTCTGGCTAAGTTCATGACATCCCCTGGAGTATATAAAGTGCCGATCAGGGGTACTCTGCTAAAACCGGTAATAATTTAGATGAGGATCGGTTTGCTGGGGGGCAGCTTCAATCCGATTCACAATGCCCATCTGAGGATAGCTGAGGCGGCGCGGATGGCCTGCCGGCTTGACCGGGTAATATTCATACCGGCTGCGGATCCGCCCCACAAGGCGCTGGCCGGGGATCTCCCCTTTGCGATGCGCTGCCGGATGGTCGCCCTTGCGATCTCGGACTACGCTCCCTTTGAGTTGTCCACCATCGAAGGGGAGCGGAGCGGAAAGTCCTATTCCATTGATACCATCCGGGCCTTTCGAGCTCAATACACTCAGGATGAGCTGTTCTTTATAATAGGGGGAGATTCCTTTATCGAGATCGGCTTGTGGCATTCCTATGAGGCTATTTTCCGTGAATGCAGCCTGATCGTAGTCGAACGACCCGGCTACGAAACAGTGGATCAGCACGCTGCCCTGCCGCCTGCCATCAAGGGAGAATTCAGCTGCGATGACGAATCACGCTGGCTGACCCACGACTCCGGCCACTACGTCTATTTTGTGCAGGGGACGCCCCAGGATATTTCTTCAACCGAAATACGCCGGCTCCTGGCTGCCGGCAACAGCATCAATCATCTCGTCCCACCAGCAGTAGCAGCATATATCTCGCAGCAAAGGATCTACTACGAATGACCGTAAAGAAATCTAAAACCGTTGAAAAGACAGTATTGACCTCCAGCGAACGTGCTCTTAAATGCGCCGAGCTGGCCTTTGACAAAAAAGCTTTTGATATCAGGGTGCGCGATATCTCCCGGATCTCGTCGATCGCCGATTACATGGTGATCATCTCCGGCGCCTCGGACAAACAGAACCAGGCTATTGCCGACAACATCCGCACCGGCTTGAAAAAATTCGGCAAGGTGCAGAACATCGAGGGGGCTACGGACGGCAAATGGATCGTCATGGATTACGGTGACGTGCTGGTACATGTATTCCATGATCAATTGCGCCGCTATTATGATCTTGACGGTCTGTGGGGGATGGCTCCGGAACTTGAGCTGTCGGCGGAGATAAGAGCAGCCCGCAAGGATACCGATTTTTGAAAAGGATTCGCCTTCAAGCGGATAGCAGCGTTGCTTCGTCGTCGCTCTCCTCGACGTACATGTTGTACGCCTTCGTCGGCTCCTTCTCGCTGCCTTGCTCTCCACTCGAAATCGAATCCTTTGGTAGGGTTGTTGCCCCATGAAACTGAAACTGCTCTGGGTCGGCAAGAACCGGGAATCCTGGGTCAGAGAATCGGTTGACGAATACGCCGG
>JAQTRC010000133.1 GCA_028712665.1 Desulfuromonadaceae bacterium | reverse complement strand
GCCTACGCGCTCACCTGGATTTGCAGCTATCTGGCGAAAGGTAAAGCCAGACTGGTTCTCTCGCTCTTTTTTATTGTTATATTGTTCATCGTATTCATGTTAAAGCCGTAATCGTAATTTAGCGGTTACGGTGCGATTCCATTGAGTGAGAACCTGAGAGGATAACGAATGCTGCGACTTTTATCACAGTCTCTTATCTTAATCCTGTTACTGATATCACCCTTGTCCTTCTCAACGGACAAGATACAGAACTTTACCTACGAATGCCCGGTCTCCACCGGAATCTCCATTAAATCAAGCCGCCGTATTGTCCAGCTGCGCCAATTCACTGCTGCGTCTGCAACGCCAGTCACAGAGCCAACCAGTTGTTATTCCGAGCCACTGCTGCTTCAACCTGCCGTTGATCAGCACAGTTGTACCTCTCACAGTCGAGCCCCGCCAGCCTGACCCTCCAAACCTCCATACAGTTTATTCAATTTGATCTTCACTATCCAATCGTTTAGTGGCTTGCGCCACAAAGGGGGAGGTATGCTTGAAGCACTGAATCAATTGTTGCGCGGCTGTTTTAAACGGAAAACACCTGGAAAAACCGGGTGTGCCTGCTGCGGCCGATGCTGTGAAGCATTCGGAGGACATCTGCATGCATCAGCACGCGATCTTGCACGTTGGGAGCATGAAAGCCGGGATGATCTACTGAAGCATGTAAACCGTCTTGACTGGATCTGGGTTGATCCGGAAACTAAAAAACTACTGGACCCCTGTCCGTTTATTAAACAGATAGCAGACAATAAAAAGATCTGCGGGATTTATGAAACAAGGCCTGATATCTGCCGTGATTATCCGACTCTGGCCCATGGGCATCGCTGCCTGAGCGGCGGTTTTTTGAAGATGTAGAAAGTCCGAACCTAACTCGCAATCTTCAAACGAATCAGCTTTTTACCCTTGGATACAATCAAGATGCGATCATACGGTATCATCTCGCGGAGAGACGTTTCCACATCGCTGTATATCTCCTGGTGTGCGCATCTATAATCATTTCAGCGGCTGGTTGAACAGAATCTGCAGTTCAGGTACCGCTTGCAGCATGATTGACTGCAGGGCGTCCTGCAGAACGTTTTTTGCAAGCATGTCGCGTTCCTTGATATCGGTTTTGGAGGACGTCGATTCATACTGAAGCCGTTTGATCTGCTGACCATTTTTGAACAGATCCATCCCCAGCAGAACCCGGCATTTCGCCTTGATATCCGCCAGATCGGAGATTTGTTCCAGATTGATCTCTGCTTTGGTGAGGTCGATCAGATATTGTGCGTCAGCAGGACGTTTCGTAGCGGAGATTACTTCATAACCAGACTTCTTGAACTCCAGCCCTAATGCAGTCTGGATAATTTCTGCCGGGGAGCGGGTACTGAACGCCTCATCAATCTTCCTGCTTTTGTCGTCCAGAACCTTCCCAAGCACCCATTTGATATTTTGAGATTGAGTCTGCTGGTTTTCCGGAATAACGATATACACATTTCCGGCGCCGCGATTGACGGTCGCAGCCGGCTCATAAAGGGTATCCACATTGCGGGCATAACGTGCGCAGCCGCTTACAAACACCAATGCTGCAATTATAAAAAACGTGATAAAAGGTCTGAGTTTAAATGTCTTGATCTGTGCGTTCATGTACTGTCTCCTTTTCCATCAGGATAGATTTTATCCACCAATTTCCCAGTGTTGCACCTTCAATTATTAATCGCCATTTTTTCATCTACGTTGCGTTGCGATTCAAGTATCCCGACCATCGAATTGAGAAGCCCCAGCAACGCCGATTGTTTTTTCAGGTAGTACTGTGCAGCCGTTTGGTCGTCCTTTCCGATATGTATGCCGAAAACATCTACATTTTTAAGCAGAAAGACATCTTCGTCAGTTACGTCATCACCAATAAAAATCGCCCGTTTAAAACCGAACAGTTCCATGGCTGACGCAAGCGCGTCTCCTTTTGTGAATGCTTCCATCGGAAGAAGATTGACAACAAACTTGCCGCCTATCCTTCTTGGGGCGGGATCGAGTTTTTCGATTGCAGCATTAATAAGTGAGAGGGCTTTTTCAGCATCGGCTGCCTTACGATAATGGAGTGAAACGGATTCCTCCTTGAATTCGATCTCTACCCCCTGCTCGTAGCTGAGCATGTAATTGAGTCGTTCTTGCCATTTAAGGCAAAGCTGAATCTGCTGCCAGTTTCTAGGCCCTTCCTGAGGTGGCCATTCGGAACCATGGTTGCCCACAAGTAAATGTGGTTCAAATCCGAGAATCGCAAGGGCATCTTTTCTTGACCTGCCGGTAATTACGGCGACCTTTGCAACGTTAACAAGCCGTTCCAATGTAGCTCTGATCGGTTCGGCAACCTCTGCAGCGCCATACTCCTCAACAATCGGCGCCAAGGTGCCGTCCAGGTCAAACGCGAACAGTGTGTCAGGGGCTACATAGTGGGCAAGAGCAGCAACTCCTTTTGCGCTAAATATATACGATGCCGTCACGATTCTCTACCTATTCTGGTCGCCAGTTTCTCCCGCTGGCGGACACGTACTGCATCCAGAAGCATTCTTCCGGCCCAGCGGTAGACGTTAAAGTCCCGCACCTGAGCCCGCATGCTGCGCATGCGCTCCTGCTGTTCATATTCCGGCATGGTCAACCCCTGATAGAGCGCCTCTGAGGTCTGTTCCACATGGTATGGATTGACAATCAATGCCTCGTACAGCTCATTGGCAGCGCCGGTAAACTGGCTTAATACCAGCACACCCCGCTCATCGTCACGGGCCGCCACGTACTCCTTGGCCACCAGATTCATGCCATCGTGAAGACTGGTAACCATGCAGACCTGTGCCGCCCGGTAATAGCGGTTAACCTGATCCGGTTCATGGTGTTCTGCCTTCAGAATGATTGCCTTGCACCCATCACGGCTAAAGCGCTCGTTGATCCGTTTCTCCAGTGCATGTAACCTCGCTTCAAAGGCCCGGTACTCCTCCAGCGCCGAACGGCTCGGAGCCGCAATCTGGATAAAGCTGAAGCGCCCTACCAGTTCGGGATGCAGTTCCAGCATTCGCTCAACCGCATTGAAACGTTCCAGAATCCCCTTGGTATAATCCATCCGGTCAACGCCGATTCCCAACAGTTGATCGGCAGGGA
Source organism: Desulfuromonadaceae bacterium (assembly GCA_028712665.1). Taxonomy (GTDB): domain Bacteria; phylum Desulfobacterota; class Desulfuromonadia; order Geobacterales; family Pseudopelobacteraceae; genus JACRCG01. Next base: position 3,230 of record JAQTRC010000133.1, on the reverse strand, counting down.
GACCAAGTTCTGACAGAATTTCATTCCGGGTTTGTTCGATCGGCGGCAGCGTTCCCAACCAGGGAGGGGGCCACTGAATCGATATCGGGTAGCTCTCCACCATGGTCAACTGGCCGCGACGGGAGATTGTAGAAGATTCATGCTCGATACGGGTCTCCAGATAGCGATCCACGGTCTCAAGAAAATTCTTGCAGTGATAAGGGGTATGAAAACCGAGAATGGTGCTCCCCAGCATCCCCTTCAACAGCTCCTCACGCCATGGGCAGATGCCGAATGACTCCGGGTTTGGCCAGGGTATATGCCAGAAGGTGATGATAGTGGCTTTGGGAAGCAGTTTGCGGATCATACCCGGCAGCAGAGCAAAATGATAATCCTGCACCAACACAACCGGGTTATAACTGTCTGCTTCCTTGACTACAGCATCGGCAAAGCGCTGGTTGATTTTTACGTACTGCTCCCAGTCAGTAGTTCGAAACAGAGGCCGGACATGGGCGATATGGCAGAGCGGCCAAAGGCCCTCGTTGGCGAATCCGTAATAATATCCCTTTTCCTCTTCCTCGCTCATCCATATCCGCCGCAGGTTGTATTCCGATTTGTTTGGCGGTACCATGACACGGTCGTTGGCATCCACCGTTTCACGGTCTGCAGAACCGCTGCCATGGGCGATCCAGGTGCCGGAGCAGGCGCGCATGACCGGCTCAACTGCGGTCACTAGACCGCTGGCGGGGCGATGCACCTTTATTTCACCATCTTCTTTGCTATGGATATACGGCTCGCGATTGGATACAACAATGATCTTCTCTCCGGTCAGCTGTTTATGGAGCAGCTTGCGCAAGGTATCCGGGCTCCAGGTGATGGTTGAATCATCAGCAAGACGTCGCTCGGCATCAAGAGATCGTAACAAAGCTTTCAGATCGCCTACCAGTGGTTGTAACTCTGATTCAACTACCGGTTGAGCAAACGGCTTGAGGATACCCTCGCCTCGGAGCATGGCTCGTACGCCATCCATCCATCCTTGCCAGCTCAGGTGCGCCACGAATACAGTAATCAGGGAGACGACTACTCCAAGCACGATAAACAGAATAATGACATATTTGCGGGTATCGGCGCTTCGCCGCACCATATAACTCATGTCATGCACCAGCACAAGGGTGCCTATTTGGGTGCCGTTTAGTTCGATGGCATTGGCTGACAGATGCACCGGCCCTTGGGGAAGGGAGATTAGGTAGAGCGGCTTCTGAGAATCATCCTTGGCCGAACGGCATGAAATATCGGCAGGAAATGACGGGGACCTGTAGATAAGTTTCTGTTCCTGATTACAGAACCCCAGTGCCAGCAGGCGCTCATCCTGGGTAGCCCTGAGCAGAAGTTTATTTATTTTTTGCCGGTTTTCCTGGGGCAGCAACTCCAGAAGCGGTTCCTGCAAGGTACTTGTAATAAGCCGTGAACGGATATCCATATCCCGGACTGACCAGCGCAGAGTCAGTCTGTCCACCAGTGGAACAATGGCCATGGCAAGCATCCCCAAGGCTACAACCAGGGGTACGACAAATCGTAAAGAGAGTTTAAGTGATCTAAATCCTCGCATCGTTTCCCCTTTCAGAATGCTGTGTCCCAGCGTTTGCTGAGACGAATGGCGGCATTGATCAGTCCGACCATACTGTAGGTCTGGACATAATTGCCCCACTGCTCGCCGCTATCGGGATCAATGTGCTCCGCCAAAAGCCCAAGTCGATTCCGTTTGGACAAAAGGTTTTCAAACAAGCTGCGGGCCTCATCGGCGCGACCCAGAGCGGCTAGGGCGTAGATATACCAGAAAGTGCATACCAGGAAGGCGTTCTCGGGCACCCCAAAGTCATCTGCCTCAACATAGCGGTAGATATAATCACCCCGTCTCAAATCGCGTTCAATTGCCCTTACGGTCAGTGCAAAACGGGGGTCCTCTGCCGACAGAAACCCTACATCATGCAACAGCAGAAGGCTTGCATCCAGAGTATCTCCTTCAAAGGAGGCGACAAAGGTCTGTTTTTGTTCATTCCAGCCCCTCCGGTAAATAATAGTATAAATCCGATCAGCGTGGTCACGCCAGTAAGCGGCCTTTTCGCTTGCGCCCAATCTGTCGGCAATCAGAGAGAGACGATCACAGGCTGCCCAGCACATGACGCTGGAAAAGGTATGCACCCTGGCGGTCCCCCGCAACTCCCAAAGCCCTGCATCGGGCTGGTCAAAAACCTGAATTGCGGTTTCTCCCAGCAACTCAAGGCGATGGAAGAGGGCATTATCACCGGAGAAGATCAAACGACGGTCAAAGAAGACATGGGTCACCGCCAGGATCGCCGAACCGTAAACATCGTGCTGTACCTGCTCGAACGCCTGATTGCCCACACGTACCGGCCCCATCCCCCTATATCCTGGTAGGGTGTCAACAATCTGTTCTACCAGCCGCGCCTTACCGTCAATTGCATAAACCGGCTGAATTCTACCGCCTGCTGCGCCAGCTACCACATTGGTCAAATAACTCAAATATCGCTCCATTGTATGAGTTGTGCCGAGCCGGTTAAGCACGTTGATAACAAAATAGGCGTCACGCAACCAGCAGAAGCGGTAATCCCAGTTGCGATTTGTGTTGGACGCCTCCGGTATAGAGGTGGTCATAGCGGCGACAATCGCTCCAGTATCCTCAAAGGTATTGAGTTTGAGTGTGATTGCGGCCCGGATCACCTCATCCTGCCATTCGAAAGGTATTCCCAAATCCCTTACCCATTCATGCCAGTAGGCCAGAGTCTCATCCAGAAAACGCCGCGCAAGTTCGCTTATCTTGCTGGGGATGGTTTCATCCGGGCCAAAAACAAGGGTAACCGTATCTTCAAGAAAAAATGGCAATTCCTCCCGCAGCATACTCAGTGAGGCATCTGTTGTTAGCCGCAGCACCAGATCCGGCGATATGAAACGTACATGATTGCTGCCATAGGTTATATCACAGGGTTTTCTGCCGTATTCGCAGGCGGGACGGACCACCAGACGGATGCGGGGAGTTCCCTGCACGCGCCGGATCTGGCGGATCAGCATCATGGGAGTGAACATCCTGTCGTACTGATGGAAACGGGGGGCAAAGTCAGTTATCTCAACTACCGCTCCATGTGTATCCGACAAGCGGGTCACAAGCACGGCGCTGTTGGGGAGGTAAAACTGGTCCGAAGATATCTGTTCGGCGAGTTCAATGCTGCAGT
>JAQTRC010000132.1 GCA_028712665.1 Desulfuromonadaceae bacterium | reverse complement strand
AGCACCAACACCCGGTCGGGCCTGACTTTCTGGCGCTGGGAGATAACCAGGCTGTTGTTCATGGCTATGAACGACTGGCGGATACTGTCCTTGTTGAGACCCATCAGCCTGCCGACAAACTCGATGACCGGCAACAGGAACTTGATCACCACCAGCCGCATGAAACGGGTGAAGAAGATATCCCTGCCCAGTGCCGTGGTAAGCACCAACAGGCCGGTCCCCAGTATTGCCATGCCGGAAAGCACCACCATGATGATGCCGACGATATTGGGCAGATTGGGATGAATATTGGCCAGACCGCGGTTGGGGATCCACCATGCCAGGAATATAACCGCCACTAAAATCAAACAGGTAACACCCATCAGGGTCACAAACAACCTTTTGCGTGGCGGAGCGGCCTTCCCCTCACTTTTAGTCACGATGCATTTTCTCCTTGTTGTTTTGAAGCTACCCCGACATTTCAACCTTTACCTCACCCTACCCCTACCCATCAGGGAGAGGGTATCTCTACTACCTTCAGGCCCCGGAGAGGCCTTACAAGGGTGAGTCCGTCAGGGGGATGATGGGGGGAAGCTATCCTAACGATGTGCCCTCTAGTATCTGAAAACCTGTCAGAAAGCTTCTTGTATCGAGACGCTTTTTCCCTGCCAGTTGGAGCTCCAGTATGAACAGGCTGCCTGAGAAACAGGCTACTTCCATTTCTCCCTTTGAAGCCTTAAGAATGGTTCCAGGTTGTCCGGTACCATCGCCGATACGGGTGCGGAATATTTTTAATACCTGACCGCTGATGCACGTATAAGCTACAGGCCAGACCGACATACCGCGTACCTGATTGTGGATGCTCCTCGCGTCCTTGCACCAGTCGATACTGCCGTCCTCTTTTTTGAGCATCGCAGCATAACAGGTTTCGGCACTGTTCTGCTGCTGTGGCGTAACCGTTCCCGCCTTTAAGCGATTCAATGTTTCCACAAGCAGATTTGCCCCCATTTCGGCCATACGGTCATGCAATGAAGCAACATCTTCGTTCTCATCCAAAGGGGTACTCAGAGTGAGAAGCATCGGGCCTGTGTCCAGGCCTGGATCCATCAGCATGGTGGTAACACCGGTTTCGGACTCACCGTTGATAATGCACCAGTTGAGCGGGGCGGCGCCACGGTAGCGGGGCAGCAGGGAAGCGTGGACATTGATGCAGCCGTGAGGAGGAATGTCTAGCAGGGATTTGGGAAGAATCTGTCCAAAAGCCACCACAACGATGACATCCGGTCTGAGTTCACGGATGATTTCAACAAAAACCGGCTCACGCACCTTTAGTGGCTGCAAAAGAGGGATGTCGTGCTCAAGGGCCAATTCCTTGACAGGAGGGGGCATCAGATGCTGTCCGCGACCTTTGGGCTTGTCGGGCTGAGTCACAACCGCCACCAGATTTTCACCCTGTTCGATCAGTTTCCGGAGTGTTGGGCAGGCAAAATCTGGCGTCCCCATGAAGATGATACGCCAGCCGGTCATTTACCATCCCCGGCGGCTTTTCGTGCCTTGCGCTGGAAAAGTTCCCTTTTTAAAACAGACAGGTGGTCTACGAAAAGTATGCCATCCAGGTGGTCTATTTCGTGCTGGAAAGCAATAGCCAGCAGATCATCAGCCTCCCATGTACGTTCTATCCCTTCAGGATCAAGGGCCTTAACAACAACACGGGAATGGCGGCGAACATTGGCCGCATACTTGGGAACCGACAGACAGCCTTCCTCTTCATATGACTCACCTTCAGCATCGACAATAATCGGGTTTATCGCAACTATCAGCTCTGGCGGCTGGTCTTTTGGCGAAATATCGATCGCAATAACACGCTGGTGTACACCGATCTGCGGAGCGGCCAGCCCGACTCCCGGAGCGTCGTACATCGTCTCTGTCATATCCCGGATCAGCTCGCGCACCGAGTCCGAAATGACTGTAACCGGGGCAGATTTCTTCTTGAGTTCCAGGTTGGGGTAAGTAAGAATTGTACGGATCATATGAATCCTTGATTGAGATTATTAATTGGGGATGATACTATTTCAAAACAATAAAATCAATTTTCATCTGAGTCTCTTTCAAAAGTCCAATAACTCCCCTCCCTTCTGGCGGAGGAGGGTTATGGCAAGGCAGAGGTTTCATGAAATCAGCAGGTTGCAGCTTCACTCTCCCACTGAATGCTTCAGGCCCGCAGTTTCCGTCCTCCCGTCAAGATAGGAGGGAGCGTTCCGGGTCAATCGAACATCGGTATTGTCAGGGTGTGAGGGTATGACGGATCCTGTCGGTGGGGTAAGCGGAACAAAAGAGACTCATTCAGGCGGCTCATCATTTTGTGGGGGGGGTCTCGCAGGGGAACGAAAAAAGAGAAAATCCGAAGTTCAGGAACATGATCTGGTGGAGATATCCCAGGATGCCCGGGATCGGCTTTCCGGCAAGAAACGAAGGAGCATTCTGGAATATCTGAAAGATTTGCTCAGTTGATCCCTGATTTCGTCAGCCGAAGAAGCTTTTGTCTTTCTCGAAGGCTTCATTAAAACGTTTCTGCGTTGAATCTATCATATTTTGGTCCAGAGCGAGAAGCTGTGCAGGGAAGGACTGAAGAAGGTTAAGGTCTTTATCTGGTTCGCGCGCGCCAATACCCGCCTTGTGACAGAACAGATTGGCCAGTCCTACAACTGATGTCAGACTTACCTGATAGGGGTCTTCGTCCTCGTCAAAATCGAAAGTGTGATGCTTCAATACCGCCTTCATCAGGATATCGGGAAAATTCCATTTCTTTATCACCAGTGAGCCAACCTCGGAGTGCGTGTAGGAAAACACCTGACGTTCGGCTTCCGCAAAAGATGTTCGCTCGTTGTAACAGATCTGCATTGCTGTTTGAAATTTGTGACTATCCAGAAAGTTCATTATGTTTTTGCCAATGTCGTGGAAAAGCCCGCCCAGAAAGGCTTCTTCTTCGTTCACCTGACGGGTCTCCCTGGCAATGATTCGTGCAGCCAGTCCAGCCCCGAATGAATGTTCCCAGAGCATTTTCTCGGTAAGACCGAACGGTTTGTAGACCTGTTTTACCGATGCCGCAACAACGAGACTTTTGAGAGTACTGAACCCCAGAACCATTATGGCGTGCGACAATGTCTGAATCTGGCGCTGGCAACCATAGAAGGACGAGTTGGATATCTTGAGCACACGGGCGGCAACGGCCGGATCAGAAGCCACAACCTTCGCGATTTCTTCCGATGATGTTCTATCGCTTTCTATCAGTTGCATGACTTTGGTTGCGACTATCGGAATGGTCGGAAGATCGCTGGCATTCAATATCATGGTTTCAAGTTCTTTGTTCATCGACGACCTCTGGGAAAAACCTGCAACATTCTATACGTCAAGATTCGAGATGGGCCATTATGTCATACTGTGGTAAAAAAACAAGCATTTAGCCTAAATAATTGAAATGTTGCCGGATGATGTGTATACTCCGGCCCCACAACTCGTTTCCATCCAGAAACTCCAGATGGAAACCAGCTCACGGAACCCAACTTAAATTACTGAGGATATCCCTGAAATGCAGATACTGCGAACATACCTGATGAACTTACTAATGCTCTCTTGCGCCGCGCTCCTGCTCACCGGATTCAGCTGGGGCACTCTAGGTTTGGGCGGAGACAAATGCAAAGATGCCATGGATTCGGCAGTCAAGCTGGAAGGCATTAGAGACGAAGCGCAGTTGCGCCTTGAAGAAGCCGGAATCCTCTCTAAATGTCCGGACGGCGCAGCGGCCAATTACGTTAATGCGTTACAGCTGGAGAGGGTCGGAAACATTGATGGCGCGATAGAAGAATACCGCAAGGCTGTGAAGAAAGAACGCACCTTTTCTCTTGCGAGCGGGAATCTAGGACTGCTTTATGCTCAGAAGGGGATGTATGACGAAGCTTCGGTTGAGCTGGCCCGTGGACTCTCTTCTGTTCCGAATCCGAAATACCACAAGGCTATGGCGCTTATTCTGGCCGACCGCAAGGTATATCCTCTGGCTGTTTATCATTTCAAAGAGGCCGAACGGGAGTTGACACAGGACGCCTCAATCTTTCTGGGACTTGCTGAAATTTACCGGGCCACTGGGAAACAGGAGAGGGCTCTGGAGGATTATCGCCGGGCATTGTCGGCTAATCCGAGCCTTGTAAAAGCATATATCGGCATTGCCGCTATCTCTCTTGAGCGCAATGATCCGGACAGCGCGATTGAGCAGTTGAAGAAAGCAGAAGTTACCAATCCCCAGAACCGCGAAATCCATCTGATGCTGGCAAGTATCTACGAAAAAAGAGGGGATATCAAACTGGCGGAGTACCACTATCTGCTTGGAGGTAAAGGGAAGAGTACCTCTACAGCCTCGGGACAGTCGCCTGAGCAGATGAGCGGGTCGGATAAGGAGATCGAGGCTCTCAAAATTGACGTCAAGAAGCGCCCCGACAATGTTTCATCTTACGAAAAACTGGGGAATGCCTACCGCGCTGCCGGGAAAGACACCGAAGCGATCGAGGCATATCGGGAAGCCGCGCATCTAAACAGCATGAACAGTGATATCTATCTCCATCTTGGCGCCCTTTACGAGAAACACTCTCAGGCTGATGAGGCTGTAGTGGCATACAAGCGGGCCATAAAGGTCAATCCTGACAACTTCGATGCCCGTTTAAAACTGGGTGACATTCGCTTCTCCCGTGGTTTTTTTCAGGAAGCGGTCGAGCAGTATTCCGAATTTTTGCGACTCCGTCCCGAAAGCCCTGATATTCACTTGAAACTGGCCCGTATCTTTGCAAAAAGCAAGGAGACCAACCTGGCTATAGAATCTTACAGGCATGTCCTCAGATACAGCCCGGACGATGCCGATGCCAACCGGGAAATAGCCGCCCTGTACAGGGCAAAAGGTCAGAACGATAAAGCGATAGAACATTATAAGAAGGTCTTGTCTCAGCACAAAAATGATGCCGAAACACGCGCGGCCCTTGTCTCCATTTATGTCAAGAACAAGCAATATGACGAGATCACGCTCCTGCTTAAGGAGGCTGTCGAATTGAACCCTGACGACCCAAACAACCACTACAAGCTGGGGTTGATCTATGATTTCAAAAAAGATTACGATAATGCAATGGCAAGCTACAAAAAGGCTATCGAAATCAAGCCCGACAATGCTCGTTCGCTAAATGCCCTGGGGCGGCTTTATATGAAGACCGGTCGCTTGAGTGAGGCCAGGGATGTTCTTGAGGCTGCCAAAAAGGCGGATCCCACCATGGAAGAAACAGCGATCCTGCTCAACAATATCCGCGATGAATTCAACCCTGAACCACGCAAGATCAGTAAAGGGAAAAAGGGCAAAATAAAGAAGAGCAAAAAATCTTCTAAAACAGCTAAAAAGAGTAAAAAAACCAAACCAGCCACACCCGGGGCAAAAAAAACATCCGCAACTAAACCAGCGCCCAAGACCAAGCAAGAGTAGCCCGGCACTGGAGACAAGCAGACAAGCTGCATTGTTCCCTGCAAGCTGTTCAGGTGCATCCTCAGGCCACGACTGGATTCGAATATGACCGGACAGCGCAGCACATCACCCTACTTTCCACATGTTATTCCGATTTCTGTTCAACAGTGGCGCTCACTTGGTTTGGGAACGCTTTCGCGCACCATACGCGAACGGCAACTCCCCTCCATAGTATTCTATCGCCAGTTGGCTTTCTCTCTCAACAAGACACATGCTCCAGGGACTCCGACAGTATACGCCGCCCAACTCAATCTTTTTGCTACCCTGCAAACAATTTTTCGCTACGTTATAGACATCCTCGCCGAAGACGAGGTGCCGGGTCTGCTGAAACAGGCGTTGCGCCGGGGAGGTTTTGATCCGGACGGTGAAGAGGCTGTTCAGACGATGGTCCGTTTTGTGGAGCTGTTTCCGCCGGAGAGCGTACTTTCCGGCGATCTGACTGCTGCCGGATGGCTGGATATGCCCAATCAAGGTGACATGCACAGACGCATGGTGTTGAGGGAGATGCTCCTTTTGCATCATGCTGCAGCAAATCCCGCCGTTGAATGCTTCCGTGACATTCTGGATGATCATGGTCTTGCAAAAACCTCTCGCTATAAGGCGATCGTTTCAGGTATGCAAATAGCGTTGACCGATAGCACCTTTTTTCTGCAGCAGCTTGGCTGTTCACTGGGCGAGGCGCTCAAGGCGCCGCTCCATGAGGCCCCCCACTCTCTGGCTGCCCAATTACGTTTTCTGCAAGATAAATGGCTCCCTTTCCTTCCTACCGAACTGTTTGATGAAGTGGCAATTGCGTTCGATTTTCTTCTTGAAGAGGAGCGTGAGCGTGGCTGGGGGGGCGAACCGGGACCTCCTCCTGTGCTTGAATTCAGGCGTGCCGGACAGCCGGGGGGAGGAATGGGGTCTGCTCGCGGCGATTCGATAT
>JAQTRC010000041.1 GCA_028712665.1 Desulfuromonadaceae bacterium | reverse complement strand
ATTCCGAATGTTTCATGCAGGACCTTGGCTACCGGAGCCAGACAATTGGTAGTACAGGAAGCATTGGAGATTATGTTATGCTTCTTGGGGTCGTATAATTGGTCGTTTACACCCATTACTATGGTAATGTCTTCATTAGTCGCAGGAGCTGAAATAACGACTTTCTTTGCTCCGGCCTGAATATGCATGCCGGCTTTTTCCTTCGAAGTAAAAAGGCCTGTAGATTCCAGAACAACGTCGATCTTATCCTTTTTCCAGGGGAGTTCTGCCGGATTTCTGACGGCGTAGATTTTTATGGACTTCCCATTTACTATGAGGCTGTCGGCGGTATGTTCGACCTTGCCGGGGAAAATGCCATGAACTGAATCATACTTGAACAGGTGTGCAAGTGTGGCGGCATCAGTAAGATCGTTAATCGCCACAAATTCAAAGTTTTTATCCTTACTTGCCGCCCTTAATACCATCCTGCCGATCCTGCCGAAGCCGTTGATTGCAACCCGTAATGCCATGTGCTGCCTCCTAAATTAAAGTATCTAGCGTGATCAGAAAAAGCATTATCCTTTCACGTAGCGTGTTTTCAGAATAATAGAACATAAAAACGAATCGTCAACTATATATTTCAATAATATTGCAACAAATTTACTTTCAACAGAATGTCCAGGAAAATGGTTTTACTTTGGAAACATTGTGATAAAGTGGCGCTGAAAAGTCAAAGCCTTTGGCAGACCGTAAGGCTACGTGAAACATTCTCTCGAAAATTGAGTCCATACTTTGGTGAAACAATGATACTTCTTGGAAATAGACTACAGTCTGAGGCTGTCATCTTCGATTTTGACGGCGTAATTGTTGATACCGAACCGCTGCATTACAAATCGTTTCAGCGAGTGCTGGAGCCGCTGGAGCTCGGATTCAGCTGGCAGGATTATGTAGATATCTACATGGGATACGATGATCGCGATGCATTTTTGGAAGCATTCGAGGCAGGCGGCAGAAAAATAAACTCCGACGATTTGCTCACTCTGATAAGGCAAAAAGCTCTTCTCTTTCAGGATGTAATCCGGGATGGAGTGTCACCCTATCCAGGGGTCATTGAGCTGATTCATCGCCTTCGTGCGGAGAAGATTCCGCTTGCGATATGCAGTGGCGCACTCAGATCCGATATAGATCCAATTCTGACAATTCTGGGGCTGGAGGAATGCTTTGATATAATAGTCACTGCTGAGGATGTCTCCAGAAGCAAACCTGATCCGGAATGCTATCAACTGGCATTGGATAAGCTCTGTCATCTATGTAAGATTCCTCATGCAAAGAGCTCCACTATTGCAATAGAGGACACTCCGGCCGGTATTATTTCCGCCAAGTTGGCCGGCTTACAGGTCATTGCCGTTTCTAACAGTTACCCGCCTGATAAACTTTCGGAGGCATCTTTTGTAACCGATTCGCTTCAGTCTCTGGTGGATTTTGTATTTATTTGAAAGAGTGATACAACGTATGACAATATTTGTCACTCTGAACTGCCAGAAATGGGTTGTAATGTCACAGGCGGGGGAGGGAGTTTGGTTAATTTTGCATAATTACGACGAGTTGTGAAAGTAGTTGATTTTGGTCTTGAAATTGCTTGCTACTGTGGTAATCTTACGACCAAGCTCTCAATGTAGAGCACACACCAAGAAAGGAGAAACATATGTTACAGAAAATCAGAAGCAGAAAAGGTTTCACCCTGATCGAGCTGCTGATCGTTGTTGCGATCATCGGTATCCTGGCCGCCGTGGCCATTCCGCAATTTTCAACTTACAGGGCTAAGGCTTACAACTCCGCTGCCCAGGCAGATCTGAGAAACCTCAAAACACAGATGGAATCAGCTTTTGCAGACCAACAGGCCTATCCCACAATTTAACTAATTTTCGATTGAAAGGAGATATCTATGAAAATGAAGATCGTAACATTACTTGCATTCGCTCTGTTTGCAGCCGGTAGCGTTTATGCAGCTGAGATTGTTGGCGGCACATCAACTACCATTGGTGGCGGCTCTTATACTCCTTCTACAAAAGTTCATATCAGTGTTGTTTCGCTCCCAGCTTCTTATGGCGCAACTTCGCAACATGAAAGTGGTACTACTTTGTATGGTTCTGGTGGCGGAACCGGTTTTGCGAAAGATGTTGGAAAGATATTCACGCAAGCCTGCGCAACTAACCCATGCGGAACAAGCGCTCCTCCTGCTCCAACTGCAACTGATTTGTCGTCCGGCACCTGGAATTAATTTTAATTATTTTATTGTTGTTGCATAAAGGCTGACATTTTCGTCAGCCTTTATTATTTTACGTGGTGACTATGTCTCTCATCTTCAGGTCGCTGTCAATAATATCATTTATTGTATTAATTCTATATTACCCCGCTCTTTTCGCAGAGACATCTCTCCTTGACGATCGCGGGATGCTGACGGGGCTCTCATCACTGCAGCATTTCGATCTGATCAGCGTATTCTTCCCCCAGAGCAACAGTGGTCTATATTACCGCCCAATGATCTACGTCAGTTTCCTGATTGACCGTTTTATCTGGAATCTTGATCCGGCGATAATGCATCTTGAAAACATTCTGCTGCATCTGGCAAACACGCTTCTGGTTTTCTTTATCGCACGACTGATTATATCAAAAACAAGCAAACTTCCACTTTTTGCAGCGCTGTTATTTGCAGTCCACCCTGTTGCTTCCGAGTCGGTGAACTGGATTTCCGGAAGAACCGACCTGCTTGCAACAATGTTTGTGCTTGCCTCTACCTATTCAATTCTCTGTTTCCGGCATTCCAAGAGAATATGGTGGCTTGTTGCTTCTATCGTGACCCTTATAATGGGTATATTGGCAAAGGAAACTGCCATTGGTTTTATTCCGGCGCTTGTTTTTATCATGACCTCAAAGAGAGAGAGTGATTCATCCATAACTGATGAACTGCATATCCGGAAGTATCCTCTTACAGTTTTTCTTCTCGTCTGCGTACTCTCTCTTTTTGCTGCACTACTGTTGTCCCAATACTTCCTTTCCATTGCAATTGTTCTCTTCTATTTTTTATATCTCCTCTGGTGCGGTAGAGATCATTTAAGCGTTGCGTCATTAAAGAAATACTTCCTTCTCTTTTCATGTTCCATCATCTCTCTTTGGGCGCTGTTCTGGGGTATACGAAAGTTGGCCTTCTCTTCACAATCCCCGCATATACAGAGAACCTTAGCGCTTCTTTTTTCCGATATAAACCATACTTTATCCCTTTTTTTCAGAGGGGCGGGTTTTTACGCCAAGAAATTCATATATCCGTTTCCCTTAAGTTTTGTCATTCGCGATGTAAGCCCTTATTACACTTTATTTGGAATTATTCTTCTATGCCTGGCAGTAGTATTGATAATCAGAAGAAAGCTTCCAGACTCTCTCGCAATTGCAGGTTTCTTGATGATTGCGCCGGTTCTGCCGCTCACATTTGAGAGTATCGCCTGGACATCATACGCGGAGAGATACGTGTATCCGGCAACCCCCTTCTGGATTCTCTCCCTGATTGGATATGCCGCTTCATCAGGGTTTGACCGCTTATCATCACGCACGCAGAGATGGTCTCTGATCGCTCTCTCCTTGCTTGTAATAATAATGGCTGTTGCGACATTTCAGAGAAATCTCGTTTGGCAGACCAATATTCCCCTTTTCAGGGATTCGGTTGAGAAAACTCCCGGCTACAAGCCTCTCCGTGGCTTGTACATGGCCGCTCTTTTTGAAAAAGAGCTGTATGATGAAGCGCTGCAACAATATAGGATTGCGCAATCACTTCCGACGATTGAGATAAAATACAACCCCTATTTTGACCTTGCCTACGTTCAGATATTGATTGCAAAGAAGGAATTTGATGAGGCAGACAGGCAACTTGATCTCATAGATAATAAGATGGCTGGAAAAGAACCGGCGGTTTATGAAACATATTTAGAGATTGCACCCCGGATGATTTTGAAAACAGTTGACATCAATGAGAAAAAGCGCATTGCAGAGAAGATGCTGGTTTCTTACAACAAATGGTATGATCTGAAAAAAGATCCGATGATTTTGTATCGAAAAGGGCAGTTTCTGTTGTCGCTCAATAAGAGGGTGGAAGCGGGCAAACTGTTTGCGAGGGTGGCAAAGGCCTTTCCGGAAACAAATTCATATCGTGGTTATTCTGAAAAACTGGCGAAAAAACTGGGGAAGTGAAAAGATCTTACAGACAGACTTACAAAGTTGCTCTAATTATATAAGTTTCCAAAATGTGAACTTTTGTTTTGACAGGAGTGCTTTAAAACAATAATATCAACCTATGAACGTAATTTCCCTCATAACTATTGATCTATTTTCCAGAAAGCATGCCGATGCAAAGGGTCCGCTTCTGGCATGGTATCGCGAGGCCACGCATGCCTCATGGTTGAGCCCTGCGGATATTAAGTTACGCTATCCTTCCGTCAGTTTCCTCTCAAACAACATGGTTATTTTTAATATCAAGGGAAACCGTTATCGATTGGTTGTACAGGTGGCATATAACACTAAAATTGTTTTGATAAGATGGATTGGAACACACTCGGAATACGACAGGATGACATTTTAAGGAGGGCTAGATGAATTATACCAGAATCATAAAAAATGAAACCGAATACGAAACTGCTCTGGAAGAGATTGGTATATTGATCGGCAACGACCCTTCTGTCGGCACACAAGAAGCTGATAGACTCGAACTTTTAGCGCTGCTTGTAAAAACGTATGAAGAGACACATTATCCGATGGAGTTTCCAACGGTAATTGAGGCGGTACGTTTTCGTATGGAACAGGATGGGCTGAAACAGAACGATCTGGCAACTATAATAGGAAGTAAGGGGCGTGTATCAGAAATGCTGAACGGCAAACGTGCGGTCTCATTTTCCATGGCTAAGGCACTGCACAAAAGATTGGGGATTCCAGCAGAGATTTTTCTGCGGGATGAAGCAGAAAAAATTCGAAAAGCGGCCTGATTCCTATCGATATATCCTCGCTAATAACAACAGGAGGCTTTTTAAAATGGCGTCAATTATTCTTATCACGCTTAAAGGCATCTTCCGCGACCGGGTTTTTCAAGGGATTATGGTGACAGCGCTTGCATTCCTGCTGATCCCGGTCATAGCATCACTTTCGATGCGTCAGGTGACGGAACTTTCTCTGACCCTGTCGCTATCCATGATCTCTTTCATTTTGCTGCTGTTATCCGTATTTTTGGGCGGAACTTCGCTCTGGAAAGATATTGAACGTCGCTATACGTCCAGCGTGCTGGGGTTGCCGCTCTCCAGGCAAAGGTATCTGTTGGGGCGGTTTGGCGGTACTGCTCTGTTTGTAATGATCGCGGCGGTTGTTCTGGGAGCGGCCGCTTTTGCCGTTGTGCTCTATTCGTCTGCAATCTATCCCCCCGAACGGCCTGTTATCTGGTCAACCATGGGGCTCTGCATCCTGTTTGATGCACTCAAATATATTTTGCTGATAGCGGTGGCCTTCTTCTTCTCCACGGTCAGCACTTCCTTCTTTCTACCGGTTTTCGGCACTATTTCCATTTTTCTGGCCGGAGGTGTGACGCAACAGGTCTATGAATATCTCCGCTCGCCCGCATCAAAAAGCCTTTCGCCGGTTGTGAAACAGATTGCCGCCGGACTCTATTATCTGCTCCCCAATTTTGGCGCCTTTGATTTTAAGGTTAATGCAATTTATGGCCTCCCTCTTCATGTCGAGGGACTGTTGCTGACTTTGGCCTATTTTGTTGTCTATGTGGGGATTCTGCTTTCTATTTCTGCCGCAATATTCATACGGCGTGAAATGAGGTAAGCTTATGCGTGGAACTCTCTCCTCGGCGCTCGTATGTATATTATTGTACGGAATTTTGATAATTCCGTTTACAACCTATCTGCGTAACAAGCCTTTTCTGGAAAAACTGGGGTATGTCCCTTCGGTGACGGCACTGAAATCCGTTGCCGCCGATCATAAAGAGATGGTGGCCGCATCGCTTGTTATGAAGGTTTTGATGTACTTTGGCGGGCTTTCTGAAAAGTCGCAGGAGAGTCAAGTGGTAATTCCGCCTGACTACAAGGCCATGTCCCGGTTGCTGCATGGCGCCGTCAAGCTTGATCCCTACAATATGGACGCCTACTATTTTGCCCAGGCTTTTCTTACTTGGGATGTCAAGCAGTACAAAATTGCGAATGATCTTCTGATCTATGGCATGAAGTACCGTACCTGGGATTGGTATCTTCCTTTTTTCGCCGGGTTTAACAGTGCCTTTTTCCTGAAAGAGTATGAAGCGGCCGCAAGGTATTATCAGCGTGCAGGTGAACTTTCCGGTTCCGATCTCTCCAGGCTGCTGGCTGGACGCTATATGCAGGAATCGGGGCAGACGGAACTGGCTATTAATTACCTGTCGGTTATGATGAATGGAGAGAAGAATCCGGCGCTTAAAAAAAATTATCAGCTAAGGTTAACAGCTTTCCGTGAGGCCCGCCGGATTGAATTGGCCCGGGAGCGCTATAGGGAAGTTAAAGGGGCCATGCCGGCAACAGTCGAACAGCTGGTTTCCGGCGGGTTCCTCTCTCCCCCTCCGATGGACCCATATGGCGGGGAGTTTTATCTTGAGGCGGATGGCAAGGTTTCAACAACGAGCAAGTACGCTTTTGCCGGGGTGAAGAACCATAAAAAGTAGATTGCGGGAGAGTTTCATGAACGCCATTCAGATAACTGGTCTTTACAAGCAATTTTCCGGGAAACGGATGAAAAAAATCGATGCCCTGAAGGGGCTCGATCTTGAAATAGCTCCGGGTGAGGTATTTGGCTTTCTGGGACCGAATGGCGCCGGGAAAAGCACCACCATCAAACTTATGATGGGACTGTTACGACCGACCGCCGGCGCTGCAAAGATTATGGGGATGGATGCCGGCCAGACTGAATCCCGTCGCTCTGTCGGCTACCTTCCTGAAAATCCGGCTTTCTACGATTATCTGGGCGCCGAGGAGTATATTGCCTTTGTCGGATCGCAATTCAGGATGGGGAAGTCTCTACTCGCCCGCCGTTCCGAGGAGGTACTCAAGCGGCTTGAGTTGTGGGATGCCCGTAAACGTCCGATGCGCGGCTACAGCAAAGGTATGGTGCAACGGGTGGGATTGGCTCAGGCCCTTGTCCATGATCCGGATGTGTATATTCTTGATGAACCGATGAGTGGTTTGGACCCGATCGGGAGGGCATTGGTCAAGGATATTATTCTCGACCTGAAGAGACGTGGCAAGTGTGTCTTTTTCAGCACGCATATCACCGATGACGTTGAAAAAGTCTGCGACCGTGTCGGGGTGATTGTCAAGGGAACTCTGGTAGCGTTGGATCGGGTCGAAAATATTCTGCGTAGCGGAGTTGAAGGGTATCTCATCCATTTGAAGATGCCGGAAACAGAGTCGTTTTCATTCGGAGGAATCGAACTGTTTCGCCGCACTGATTCTGTCTCGGAATATTACGTCCCCTGCTCTGCCTTCAACGGCTTTATGGGCGAAGTCAACAGAACCGGAACGGACGTACTCCTCGTTGAAACGAAACGGAGAGATCTGGAGGATTTCTTTCTGGCGCTGGTTAAGAGTGCTCAAGGTGCCTGAGACGTTGCTCACTATTTTGCAACTCTGCAGAGTACGGCAATGGTTGAAAAATTTGATGCTGTTCTTTCCCCCGTTTTTGGGTGGAACACTCTTTTCCAATACTGATCCCCTTCAGATGCTGCTCCCTTTTGTAGCATTTTGCTTAATCTCAAGTGCTGCCTATGTTTTTAATGATCTCTTTGATAAAGAAAATGACCGTCACCATCCTGACAAGTGTGCAAGACCGATAGCTTCAGGGCGTGTTTCTGTCGCAGCAGCATTGATGTTCGGAGCTCTGTTGCTTACTTGCAGTCTGGTGCTGGGCTGGAATATTTCCCCTGCTTTTTTCATGCTGATGGCGGCGTATTTTTTCGTCTCAATTGCTTACAGCATATGGCTTAAGGATGTGGCGCTTATGGATTTGTCCTGCATATCCGCCGGATTTCTGTTACGTCTTCAGGCGGGTGGCGCCGCTTATAATGTTTCGATTTCAGTTTGGTTGTTTCTCTCCGTGTTTCTGCTCTCCCTCTTCCTGAGTGCAGGCAAACGGCTGAGTGAAAAGCAGCGCCTGGGTGATTCGGCTGCAAATCATCGCAAGGTGCTTGCCGCGTATCCTAAGGGATTTCTTGAGGGCGCAATCTACATCACCGGCGGTTCGGTCCTTGTAACCTACTCCATGTACGTGATATCGAGGCATTCTTCGTTGCTGTATTATTCTGTGCCTCTCTGCTGCTTTGGGTTGTTGCGCTTTATTTTCAGGATACGGTCAGGAAAGAGTGGAGATCCGACGGAATCTCTGGTCAGGGATGTCCCTCTGCTGATAGTAGGGGTGGCCTGGGTCTGCATGGTGGGGTGGGGGATCTATGGGAGGTAATAAGGTAGCCTTGCATTATGCG
Source organism: Desulfuromonadaceae bacterium (assembly GCA_028712665.1). GTDB lineage: Bacteria > Desulfobacterota > Desulfuromonadia > Geobacterales > Pseudopelobacteraceae > JACRCG01. The sequence continues at coordinate 19,939 of JAQTRC010000041.1, read as the reverse complement.
TAAGCGAATTCTGCATACACTCTACCGCTGGAGCCCTTTCAACTTGCGTGGTGATTGTGCGGTTCCCGCCGTATCGGCGGGTATCACACTTTCGTGCGTAATCAATTTCTACGGGCGGATCAATCTTCTGGAGGGCATTTTATATTCCCTGCAGAGCCAGGAGTTCCCGCGTACCCGATTCGAAATAGTTCTTGTTGAGGATCAGGGGGGTACAGAGACAGGACGACTGGCGGCTGAACGATTCTCTAAAGATCTGCCAATCCGCTATCTGCCCCTGGATGCCAACTATGGCCGCATGGGATACTCACGCAACTTTGGCCTTGCTAATTCCCATGGCGAATATATTCTCTTTCTGGATGATGATACGGTAATTCAACAGCGTAATTTTCTCTCTCTGCTGGTCGCTGCTTTTGAGTCAAACCATGAGGCAGATGCTCTGGTCCCTCAGGGAAGAGCTTCATACGCGCTGATAAATGGCCGCTATGACTTTCATGATCCATACTTCATGACCAGTCGCTGCACCGCCTATCGTCGATCCGTTCTGGCGGACCTGGGTGGATTTATCAATGATTTTATAGGGCAGGAAGATGTTGAGTTCGTGGTAAGGTTCACCACTGCCGGCAAAAAAAGCCGGAATGTTCCTGGACTGCATTATTTTCACCCCCCTTTACTGGTGCCAAATTTCCGTAAGCCGATGGCGGTTGGGTTTTCATTTGCGGCTATGAAAAGACGCTATCCAACGCTGCTCTGGCTACTGGTGGTTCTTAACTGCGCCCGCCATGCGCCCCTTTATCTATTGCCGGTAAGAAGATACAGGGAGATGGGGAGATTTGGAATTGGATTTCTATTCGGAGTTATGAGGGGTCTATTCGGTGGCGGAGGAGTCAGGTACAGTTGATGAATGTTAATATAATTGCAGTCGAAAATAGTGTCAATAAGTGCAACAATGCCAGTAAGTTGCGTGGGCAGTACGCATCGTTGAAGGATGTGCCGAGTGGACTCTTCTGTGTTTAAGCGCCTCTATGCCTACAAGGATTTATTGCTGGTATTCATCTGGCGTGAATTTCTGATCCGTTATAAACAGACAGCAATCGGGGTCATTTGGGCAATTCTGCAACCGGTAAGTCTGATGCTGTTGTTTACTTTCATTTTTGGAGTTGTGCTACAGACAACCCAGAAAAATTATCCCTACACACTTTTTTATTTTGCCGGTGTCCTCCCCTGGACCTTCTTTTCCGGCGCCACAAATTTTGCGGTAACCAGCCTTTCCGGAAATTTCAACCTGGTTACCAAAATATATTTCCCTCGCGAGATCATCCCGCTTTCCGGCGTTGCTATCAATTTCATTGATTATCTGATCGGTCTTGCGGTCTATTTCCTTTTTCTGCTCTTCTATAGCGTACCACTAACCTGGAACTTTCTCTGGCTTATTCCGCTGCTGATCATGATGGTGCTGTATACCACCTCGGTCTCCCTGCTGCTGGCAGCACTTAATGTCTATTATCGAGATGTCAAGCTTGCATCCACTTTTTTGTTACAGTTCCTCTTTTTTGCAACGCCGGTCATTTATTCGATAGATGCTGTTGACAACCGCTGGAAGATGTTGCTATTTCTGAACCCCCTTACCTTCATAGTTGAGAACATGCGCCGGGTTACCATTGAGGGACGGGGCATTGTGCTATGGCAGCTGGCAGCAGAGTTGGCCGGTATTTTAATCTTTTATTTTGTGATATATCGTATATTTATCCGGATCGAGAGGGCATTTGCCGATGTTATCTGATCCGGTCATTAAATTTGAAAAAGTCTGGAAAAAGTATTCCAAACAACAGGTGTTGAACAATTCTCTGCGGGATGAGCTTGTTTCTGTGATTACCGGCAGAAAATGCCGTGAAGAGTTGGCAGAAGGGGAGTTTTGGGCGCTACGTGATATATCGTTTAATGTGAATAGAGGTGAGTGTATCGGGCTATATGGTCCTAATGGCTCCGGTAAAAGCACCATTCTCAAGCTGATTTCGAACGTCACTTATCCCACGAAAGGCGACATTATCGTTCAGGGGAGAGTCGCTCCGCTTATAGAACTGGGAGCAGGGATGCATCCGGATCTGACAGGCATCGAAAATATTTATATGAATGGGACAATTCTCGGTTCCTCCATTAGTGAGCTGAAAAGACGCATCGGTGAGGTAGTGGAGTTTTCCGGGTTGGATGATTTCATCAACGTGCCGGTAAAAAAATACTCTTCAGGCATGTATCTGCGTCTGGCCTTTTCGATTGCAGTTCATAGTTCAGCGGACATCTTTCTTTTTGATGAAGTTCTGGCTGTGGGGGATGAAGATTTTCAATCGAAATGCCTTAAGCGGTTAGCTACCATCCGGGCGCATAACGGAACAATATTGGTTGTCAGTCATGATAACGCCGCATTACACCGTATCTGTGATAATATTCTCAATTTGGAACATGGAACGGTTCTGCAAGGAGAATCAATATGAAGGTTGTTATTCTGGCTGGTGGTTTCGGAACCAGAATCAGTGAAGAATCACACTTAAAACCAAAGCCGATGATAGGAGTCGGTGAACATCCAATTCTCTGGCATGTTATGAAGCTGTACTCTGCCTATGGTTTTAATGATTTTGTCATCTGCCTCGGATATAAAGGTTATATTATCAAGGAATATTTTGCCAATTACTTCCTGCACAATTCAGACGTTACCTTTGATCTTGGCAGAAACAGCATGGAGATCCATGATTCCAGCGCAGAGTCGTGGAAGGTCACCCTGGTCGATACCGGACTGACGACTCAAACTGGCGGACGCCTCAGAAGGATTCGCAGATATCTGGACGATGAGACATTCATGATGACCTATGGTGATGGTGTTTCAAATGTGGATATTCCTCAACTGCTGAATTTCCATAAGGAACATGGCAGATACGCTACGATAACGGCTGTGCAGCCCCCAGGTCGTTTCGGTGCGCTGGCCTTCGATGGAGACGCCGACGTTGTCCGGAGTTTTCAGGAGAAGCCACAAGGGGATGGCGCCTGGATCAATGGCGGTTTTTTCGTTCTGGAGCCTAACGTTTTTGATTATATAGAAAGTGACGATGTGCTTTGGGAAAAACAGCCTCTTTCCGGTTTGTCCAGCGATGGTCAACTTGTTGCTTACCGTCACACAGGGTTCTGGAAACCTATGGATACGTTGCGGGACAAAATAGAACTTGAAGAGCAGTGGAACAGAGGCGCAGCCCAGTGGAAGATATGGTAGGGAATGTAAGTTATGCCTTCAACAAACCATAAAAAAGCTGCTTCATTCTGGAAAGGGAAATCGGTTTTCCTGACCGGTCACACCGGTTTCAAAGGTTCCTGGCTTTCCATCTGGCTGCATGTAATGGGTGCGCGGGTAACAGGCTACGCCCTTGATCCTCCCGCCGAGCCGAATCTTTACCGCCTGGCCGGGATACAAAATATAACTGACTCAATAATCGGTGATATCAGGGATACCATCAGTTTGCAGCAGGCGCTCACCTCTTCCGCTCCTGAAATTGTCATCCATATGGCAGCGCAGCCGCTTGTTCGGCAATCGTACCGGTCACCGGTTGATACCTACTCAACCAACGTCATGGGAACGGTAAATCTTTTTGAGGCGGTGCGTCAATGCCATTCGGTACGTGCCGTTGTCAATGTTACCACCGACAAATGTTATGAAAATCAGGAGTTCGACCATCCGTTGCGCGAGGATGAACCTTTAGGCGGATTTGATCCGTATTCCAGTAGCAAGGCCTGTTCGGAGATTGTAACGGCGGCCTGGCGATCATCATTTTTCAATCCTGATGACTATGCGCGGCACAGGGTCGCCATTGCCACTGCCAGGGCCGGCAACGTGATCGGCGGAGGGGATTGGGCCAAAGACCGCCTGGTGCCTGACTGCATCAGGGCATTGGAGGCTGATGAACCGATTCGTATCCGTAATCCACATGCCGTACGTCCCTGGCAGCATGTGCTGGAACCTCTGTCCGGATATCTCGTCCTGGCTCAGCGGCTGTATGAAGATGGTTTCGAGTTTGGCGGTGGATGGAACTTTGGCCCTGACGTTGAAGACGTCAAGCCGGTTGAGTGGATTGCTGGAAGGTTGTGCGAAAAATGGGGAGGAGATGCAAAATTTGAAGTTGATATCGGAGATCATCCGCATGAAGCGAATTATCTAAGACTTGATATTTTGAAGGCGCAGGCCAGATTAGGCTGGTATCCTCGCTGGAGCCTTGAACGGGCGCTTGATGCAACGCTCGAGTGGGTTCGTGAATGGCAAAACGGCGGCGATCTTGTTGAACAGACTCTGGCACAGATTGAACAGTATGAAATGTGCGGAGAGCAGAACTGAAATGTTGATACCCCTTATTCCGGAGAGATCATGAGCGGTGATCAAGAAAATGAACTTCGCCGGCAGGCTATCGCAGCGGCTGTCACCTACCATCATTCTCAACATTCGCCTATAAAGTCCTTTGAGCCAGGCGACCGTATTCCCTATGCCGGAAGGGTTTTTGATGAAGCGGAAATTGCAAATCTGATAGATGCTTCTCTTGATTTCTGGTTGACAGCCGGTCGTTATGCGTACCAGTTTGAAAAGCGGTTTGCAGAGTTTTTACAGATAGAGCACTGTTCGCTGGTTAATTCAGGGTCATCGGCCAACCTTTTAGCCCTTATGGCGCTTACTTCGCCAAAGCTGGGAGAAAGACGACTTTCCCCCGGCGATGAAGTGATTACCGTGGCAGCCGCTTTTCCAACCACCGTTGCGCCGATTGTTCAGTACGGTGCCGTTCCTGTCTTTGTGGATGTTGAGATTCCCTCTTACAATATTGATTGCCGTTACCTGGAACAGGCGCTTTCTTCTCGAACGAAGGCGGTAATGCTGGCCCATACCCTTGGTAATCCGTTTGATCTTCAGCAAGTAAAGGCTTTCTGCGACCGCAATGCTCTCTGGCTGGTTGAAGATAACTGTGATTCTCTTGGGTCCAGGTATTTGCTGGATGGTATTTGGCGCTACACCGGAACCATAGGAGATCTAGGAACATCCAGTTTCTATCCCCCACATCATATGACCATGGGTGAGGGGGGAGCTGTTTATACCAGTGACCCGCTATTGAAGCGGATTGTAGAATCGCTCCGGGACTGGGGCCGCGATTGCTGGTGTCCCTCAGGGCGCGACAACAGTTGCGGCAGGAGGTTTGAACAGCAGTTTGGAGAACTTCCACTCGGTTATGACCACAAGTACGTCTATTCTCACTTCGGGTATAACCTGAAGGCCACGGAGATGCAGGCGGCCATCGGCTGCGCTCAACTGCAGAAACTGCCGTCATTTATTGAAGTTAGAAAGCAAAACTGGCGCAAATTGCGTGATGGATTGTCCGGGTTGGAAGAGTGCTTTATCCTGCCTGAAGCCGGACCAAACAGCGATCCATCATGGTTTGGTTTTCCGTTGACCGTTTGTAAGGGGGCCGGTTTCACTCGTGATAATATTGTTTCTCATTTGGAAGCAAATGGAGTTCAGACCAGGATGCTGTTTGCCGGCAATCTGATCAAGCACCCCTGTTTTGACGAAATGCGAAAATCCGGAGAAGGGTATCGCGTTGTCGGAGATCTTGAAAATACCGATACCATCATGCGGGATACCTTCTGGATTGGAGTATACCCGGGGATGACGGAAGGAATGCTGGATTTCATGATTGAAACTATCAAACGATTCACATCCATAACCTAAAGGACATTTATGACAAAAACTATTCCTGAACCATTATTTGTACTGGAGATGGCAAATAACCATATGGGTGAGTTAGAGCATGGTATCCGAATCATTCGTGCAATGGGTGAGGTAATAAGGAAATTCCCATTCAATTTTGCCTTCAAGCTTCAGTACAGGGATCTGGAAACATTCATCCATCCGGCAAAAAAAGGGCGCGAAGATATCAAGTATGTCAAGCGCTTCTCTGAAACCAGATTAAGCAATGACGAGTTTCTGCAGCTTGTGGATGAAATGAGAGCAAACGGATTCATGACTATGGCAACCCCGTTCGATGAGGTATCCATGGATCTGATCGAGAACCAGAATTTGGATATAGTAAAGATTGCAAGTTGTTCTTTCACCGACTGGCCGTTACTTGAGAGAGTCGTACGTTCCGATCTCCCCATCATCGCTTCCACGGCCGGCGCCACCCTGGAAAACATTGACCATGTCATAAGTTTCTTCAGAAACCGTCACAAGGAGTTCGCCATCATGCATTGTGTGGGAGAGTATCCCACACCTGACGAGCATATGAACCTGTCTCAGATCGATTTTCTCAGGGCCCGCTACCCGGGAGTGCGCATTGGCTTTTCGACCCATGAGAATCCGGATAACTGCGACATCATCAAGCTGGCAATCGCAAAAGGGGGAGTTGTTTTTGAAAAACATGTCGGTCTGCCTACCGATAAATACGTGCTAAACAACTATTCCGCCTCGCCCCAGCAGGTTGAAAAGTGGCTCATTGCGGCTCAGAGCGCAATGCTCCTCTGTGGTACAGGGGATAGACGTCTATTGACAAACCCGGTTGAAACAGAAAGTCTCCGCTCCCTACGTCGCGGGATATTTGCAAAGCGGCCTATTAAAGCGGGTGTGACCATACAGCAGGAAGATGTCTATTTTGCCTTTCCACCCGAAGAAAATCAGTATACCGCCAATGACTGGTCAAAATACGTTCAATGTACCGCCATCAAGGATATTCCGCCCGATGCCGCCGTGTCGCCGTTAAACGCCATTGTCCTTGACCGGCGTGAAGCCATTCTCAAGATAGCCGCCGAGGCGCGAAAGATGTTGAGTGACGGCGGTATTATGTTTCCCGGCTGCACGGACCTGGAAATCTCCCACCATTACGGATTCGACAAGTTCTGGGAGATCGGCCTGACCATGCTGACGGTGGTCAACAGGGCGTACTGCAAGAAGCTCCTGATCCTGTTTCCCGGCCAGCAGCACCCCGAGCAGTACCACAAGCAGAAGGAGGAGACCTTCCATGTGCTATACGGCGATGTGCGGCTTGAACTCGATGGCATAGCCGCAACCCATAAACCGGGTGACGTCATAACGGTCAATCCGGGGGTGCGTCACGCCTTCCGCTCCAGAGGAGGGGCGGTGATAGAGGAGATCTCCAGCACCCACATCACCGATGATTCGTATTATACCGATCCGGCAATCAATGATAACCAGAATCGCAAAACACTTCTTAGCTACTGGATGGAATAATATATGGAAGGGTACAGAGTTTCAGACTACATAGCGGATTTTGTCGCAGATCTTGATATAGGCCATGTATTCCTGTTGCCGGGTGGCGGGGCCATGCATCTGGTTGATGCCATGGGTAAAAACCGACGCATTACGGCAGTCTCCTGCCTGCACGAACAGGCCTGCGCCATCTCGGCGGAAGCGTATTCCCGCATCAACGAAAACCTGGGGATTGCCGTTGTTACGACCGGGCCAGGCGCAACCAACGCCATTACCGGCGTAGCCGGGGCATGGATCGAATCCGTGCCGATGCTGGTGATATCAGGTCAGGTCAAGCGTTCCGACATGATTGGTGGTTCCGGACTGCGCCAGAAAGGGGTGCAGGAGGTTGACATCGTCAGCATGGTCAAGTCAATAACCAAGTATGCCGCCACGATCATGAGGCCGGAGGATATTCGCCGTGAGCTTGAAAAGGCCGTCCGGCTGGCAAAAAGCGGCCGCCAGGGGCCGGTCTGGATCGATGTCCCGCTGGACATCCAGGGGGCTCCGATTGACCCTGCTCTCCTTTCTGGTTGTGATGAGTCGGGTGAGCAGGTCGGCGAGAGCCTGGATCCGGGAATTCCGGCGCAAATCTACTCGCTTCTTCAGGGAGCCAGGCGACCCCTCGTGCTGGCAGGTCACGGAATACGCCTTGCCGGTGCAGCCCAGGCATTCAGAGAGCTGATGGAAAAGCTTGGAGTACCGGTTGTAACTACCTGGAATGCCCTTGACCTGCTACCCTATGATCATCCGCTGTTGGTCGGAAGACCCGGTGTGGTTGCCTTGCGCGCCCCGAATTTTGCAGTACAGAACTGTGATCTGCTTATCTCCATAGGCAGCCGCCTGGACAACATTATCACGGCCTACAATCCTCGCGGTTTTGCGCGGGGCGCCAAAAAAATTGTCGTTGATGTTGACCGCAATGAACTGAAAAAGCTTGATATGGAGATCGAACTCCCCATAGAGGCGGATGCCCGCGACTTCATCACGGCCCTGGCAGGGCATCTTGATTCTGTGCCACACCTGGAGATTGCTGAATGGCAACAACAGTGCGCGGAGTGGAAAAAGCGTTACGGCGTTGAGAACGAGTTCAGTTTCAAGCCGGATGGCCCGATAACCCATTACCACTTCATGGATGCGCTGTCTGATGCGATACCTGAAAACACCCTGATAGCGACCGGAAGTTCCGGGCTGGCAGTTGAAGTATTTTATACGATATTTCGCAACAAGCCTGGGCAGCGGGTCTTTCTGACCTCGGGACTCGGCTCCATGGGGTATGGCTTGCCGGCAGCGATAGGCGCCTGCTTTGCCAACGGTTGCCGTCCGATGGTGGCGATCGAGAGTGATGGAAGCCTTCAACTTAACATTCAGGAGCTTGCCACGCTACGGGCCTTTAAGCTGCCCATCTGCCTGATAATCCTGAACAACGAGGGGTATGCCTCGATACGCAACACCATGCGCAACTATTTTTCCGGCAGATATGTCGGCACCGGCCCGGAAGCGGGGCTCTGGCTTCCCGATCTTGAAGAAATTGCCAGCACCTATCAACTTGGTTTCAAGCGAATCAGCACGGTTGCCGAGCTCGCAACGTTATCTGAAATCGTGACTACTCCAGGTCCTTTGATTGTGGATGCCCGGTTGACGCCGAACGAGGCGCTGACACCCAAGGTTGCAGCACTGCCTCAGGCAGATGGTTCAATCATTTCAATGCCGATGGAGGATATGAGTCCGCTCTTGCCGTTGGATGTCCTCAAGGCTGAAATGAAAATACCACTTGCCGATGCGTCGCTGCGTTGTGCGCGGTAATTCATGCCGCTCCTGTTGCCATCATTTCAAGCGGTTATTTTTGATCTCGACGGAACCTTGATTGATTCGGCGCCGGGCATTCTCAGAAGCTTTGAGGATGTGCTGAGGAAAACAGGGATACAGCCACGTATGCCGCTGGATGAATCAATAATCGGCCCCCCGCTTCGACAGGCACTGATCAATCTGACCGGGGTCAACATAGATACTGAACTTGATGCTCTGGTCGAACTGTTCAAGGATTCATACGATACGGAAGGGTATCGGGCTACCCGGGTCTATGAAGGGGTAGAGGAGCTACTGGCCCATCTTGCCGATCGGAAGATTCCAATGGCTATTGCCACCAACAAAAGGAAGATACCAACGCTAAAGATACTTGAATTATTGAATTGGAATCAGTACTTCCAGGCCGTTGGCACACTGGATGGCAAGCTACCTCCTTATCCGAACAAGTCTGCCCTTATCGGTGCATTGCTGCGTGAAATGGGAGTTGAAGCCTCAACTTCTGTTTATATCGGGGATAAATGGGAAGATGGTGAAGCGGCAGTCGCAAACAATATGCCGTTTATTGCTGCTGGATGGGGGTATGGGAAGTGGGACAGTTCGGTTATTCATGCGGACTTGGATCTGATTGATTCACCCCGCATCCTTTTAAAAAAGCTTACGAGATGTAATGTCTTATGAAAAATGCGCATGAAAATCTTTTAGGGTTGATATCCAATTGCAGGGTATGCGGGAACGTTTTTTTCGCAGAACCGTTGTTGCGATTTAAAAATATGCCGAAGGCTGCTCAACATATGCCTGATGAGGCATCGCTAGCAAATGATAAAGGTGTCGATCTTGAGGTATGTCAATGTTCCGGTTGCGGACTTGTACAGCTTTCAAACAAACCGGTTCCATATTACAGGGAAGTCATCCGTGCAGCAGCTTTCTCAGAAGAGATGAAGGCTTTTCGGATTGAGCAATTTACAGACTTTGTAAACAAGTATTCTCTTCGTGGCAATAAAGTATTGGAGATCGGCTGTGGCAAAGGGGAGTACCTTTCTCTGATGCAGCAGTGCGGTGCAGATTCTTATGGCATCGAGTACGCTGAGGAGTCGGTAACATATTGCATTCGATCTGGCCTCAAAGTGACCCAAGGGTTTATAGAAAAAGACGGCAGTATTTTACCCGATGCCCCATTCGCCGCTTTTTTCATTCTCAACTTTCTTGAGCATTTGCCGGATTTGAACTCTATCCTTAGAGGGATATACGATAACCTCTCTGTAAATGCAGTTGGTCTCGTTGAGGTTCCGAACTTTGACATGATCCTGAAAAACAAATTGTTTTCTGAATTTATCGGTGATCATCTCTTTTACTTTACAAGAGAAACCCTGGAATCAATATTGAACAGGAACGGTTTTGAAGTGCTTGAATGCAAAGTAGTTTGGCATGACTATATAATTTCAGCAGTGGTTAAAAAAAGAAGTCCGCTTGATTTATCTAGTTTTGCAGGGCTCCAATTGCAGTTCAAGGAAGAATTGCAAGGCTTCATTTCACAATTCGGCGAAAAGAGGGTAGCAGTCTGGGGTGCCGGGCATCAGGCTCTTGCAATTTTAGCGCTGACCGATCTTGCAGAAAAAGTGAGATATGTGGTTGACTCTGCACCCTTCAAACAGGGTAAGCTCACTCCAGCAACGCATATACCGATATTTTCTCCCGACGTACTCAATTCAGATCCGGTGGATGCTGTTATTATCATGGCGGCTAGCTATTCGGAAGAAGTTGCAAATATTTTACGACAGGATTTTAGTAAGAGAATGAGTCTCATGATAGTGAAAGACTTTGGATTGGTATGCGTTTAAACTTTGTTGAATATCATTGCTGTCCAAGATAGTCGGGAACTAAGATTTCGGTGTTGATATTTCAGGATGTTGGACGTACTTAATTCGTTCTTTCTAAATTCAGGTTGTCATTTTCCGGATGCTGTCCAATTATCGGAAAGCCAGTAACAGTTGGTGTTCACCTGGTACTATTGCTGGCACCTCGAATGGATTGTCCAGTCACAGCCATAAGTCCTTGTAGGTGAAGAGGTTGTATCTGAGCATTGCTACCAAGTTTGACAGTGACCATTCATGCTCTACTGAAACTTGAGACACTTCAGGAGCAGGATCACCGTCAGTGCTGTCCAAATCTGTATGAGTAGCGCGTTCTTGCTGGTTCCGACAAAGGTCTTTATCTTCAAGTTCTGCTTAATCGCTTTGAAAAAGATTTCGATCTGCCAACGATCTTTATAGATGGCGGCCACAGTCGTTGCCCCGAACTTCAGGTGATTAGTAAGAAGAACCAAGGTCCGATTAATTCCTGATACCACACCTCGATTCTGCGGAGACGATGTGGACAGTCCTTCTTGGCGTAGTACCCGGTAACTCGATAATCTGGTCATTGAGAATATTCCGGTTCTGTGGAACCTTGTGTTCCTCAACCACACGATAAGCCGCATTCCCTTTTTGTCGGGTGACGAAGAAGATGCCTTCAAGAATCCATTTTGCAAACAGGGAGTAGTCGGCATAGCCCATGGACATCACATTCAGTCACTGTGGCGAATGTTGGAAGATAAACGGCATTGTCTAAAAGCAGATGGAGCTTTACCGCACCTTTGGTCTGCCGGAACGAGACCCAATCGAACAGGGACAGACAGAGTTCAATGACTGAGGCGTCCAGGTTGAACAGCTTGTTCTTGAACCGGAATTTTCGCTTCTGAAATCGTGCCATGACTTGGCACTTCTCAAGGAGGCGATAGAACATCAACTGGTACAGCTGCCATGGCCGGTGCTCGTTAGCATAAGATAGGGTTGAACGCTTGGGGGCGTCGTCAATTCCAAGATGTTTCAACTTGCCGAGACAGGTGGCAAGACCGCCGCATATCTCGCGCAAAGATTGAGCCTGACCAAGCTGGCAGAAGAGCATCGCAACGAATTGCTCCCAGCAGGTGAACCCCTTGGCGGCATGTTCAGCCCTGGTGTCACGAACTGCTTGCAAGAAATCGCGCTTGTCAAAGACCTGTAGAATTTGGCCGAAGATACTGCTAAACTTGTTCACGGAGAATCCTCCTGTGGCTTGTTTTCGGCTCGTAACCTAAACTTACCGCAGGGGTGCATTCCCCTTCAATGTTTCAGAAATTTATTTTGGACGAGTATGGTTGAATATTAAACTTAAACAGGTGGTTTTGTGCAGCATACTATAGGTTTATTAGAATCAAAAATCCCTGATCCCACGATTGGTCTACCAGAGGACATATTTCTTTTTATTAGCCGGGTTACACCGTTGGTAAATGTTGACTTGCTGATAAAAAACGAAAAAAATCAGACCTTACTGACTTGGCGGGTCGACAATTACACTCCTGCAGGATGGCATGTGCCAGGCGGGATTATCCGGTACAAGGAAACTACTGCTGAACGACTAAGAAGAGTCGCCCAATTTGAATTTGGCGCTTGCGTCACATTTGACCCAATTCCACTTGTCGTAAATGAATTCATCGAAGCGCATAGGAAAGACAGAGGGCATTTCATCTCATTATTGTATCGATGCAACCTTATTTCTGCATTAGACGAAACTTTGCGCTGTACCGACAGTCACCCTCAAGCAAGACAATGGAAATGGCATTCTCAATGCCCTGAAAATTTAATACCACCCCATCATATTTACAAAAAATTTATATAGTTGAGGATTCGATGGAAAAAATTCTGTTCATAGTTCCACCAAACAACAAACTGGATGATATTATTAATCCGCCTGCTAACGTAAGGGCCATAATAAAAAAAGGAGGAAACTATGGCAGTCTTCTTACCGATATGCCGTTGGGTGTACTTTCTTTAAGTGCCTATCTTAAAAAAGAATCCAATGTGAGTACCTGCCTTATTGACTTCAATGTATTGCTAAACAAGCTCGAAGATTATGATTTTAAAAACTTTTCTGAATACTTCTCCAGAGTCTTTATTTCTTCGGACATAGTAAATTTTTCTCCTACTATTATAGGTGTTTCAACTCTTTTTACTTCGTCGTATCAAAATGTTTTGGACATCTCTCGCTGTTGCCACAAAATATTCCCGAATGCGGTATTAGTTGCTGGTGGGGGCGTTGCTACAAACATGTATCGAGAGTTTAGTATGGATTCATCTGCTTTTGATGCATTGTGCTTTGGAGAGGGAGAAAAACCTCTCCTTGGTTTGGTGACCGCTGATGATAAATACCGTTACCTTGAAGATGATCCTTCCTGGATTACGCAAGCGAAAATTGATGCTGGTTATGCCTTTAAGCATAATTTCATACAAGACTTAGATGAAATCCCTTTTTTAGATTATAGTATTTTAAATACAGAAGATTATGGAATCAACCCTGCTATAACTGCCTATGCCGGAGTTGGCGAAAAAAAACTGAATTTTCATGTAATGACATCGAGAGGTTGTCCACATCTCTGTAGTTTCTGCTCATCTCATACTGTTCATGGGAGGGCAATGCGTTACTATAGTATTAAGCGTATACGGGAAGATTTTGTTAGATTAGTAAAAGAGTATCACGCGAAAATTTTTGTGTTTCAAGATGATCATTTTTTGTCAAATAAACAAAGAGCACTTGATATAATTATGATTGTTAAGAAACTACAGGTTATTACAGTTTTTCAAAACGGATTAGCATTGTATGCTCTCGACAAAGAAATGTTGGTTGCGCTTAAGAGCGCCGGTATAGGTCAGTTGCTATTATCTGTGGAGTCTGGTAGCAAAAGAGTATTAAGAGAAATAATGCGTAAGCCACTGAATCTTGATATTGCGAGAAAGGTAGCTGATGATTGTCGAGAACTTGGAATTTACACAAATGTAAATATCCTTATCGGATTACCCGGAGAAACTAAAGAAGACATTGAAGATGCCAGAGTTTTTTTAAATACAATTAATGCTAATTGGTATCTTATTTTTTGTGCTACACCTCTTGTTGGCAGTGAAATGTTTGATATAAGTGTAAGAAAAAAATATATTAAGGGTAATTACAAAGATTGTGACTATAAAAAAGCTATTATTGAAACGGAAGATTTCACCTCCGAATATATTCAGGAAAAAGCATATGAATTAAATTTAGAACTTAACTTTGTAATGAATAGTGACATGCGCTTGGGTGACTATGAAACCGCACTTAGAGGGTTTGAGAATGCTATAAGAGCAAAGAGTGACCATGCATTTGCTTACTATTATGCTTCTAAGTGTCATGTAAAACTAGGTAATATGGAAAAAGCCACAGAGTATTTGAATATAGCTCGAACCATTATTTCAGGCGACCCTTATTGGAGTGACCATATGAACAAGTTTAATATTATTCTGAGTGAGTAAAATTTAACTGAGGTGTTTAATTTGTCAATAAATAAAACGGACCATTTGACCGATGCTGAAGCACAGAAGCGCAACAATTTAAAAAATGAAAAACCACAAGTATACGAAAAAATACTAAAATATAATGAAAAGATACGGAATGGAGAAAGTATTGCCATACTTCAGTTTCAGTATGATTATTCCTGCAACTTCCGCTGTGAGCACTGCTGCATAACAAAGCTGCGTCGTAAAAAAGGAAAACGCTGTTTCACGATTGATGATGTGCGAGACCTTTCCCGACAGGCGGACGAAATGGGACTGGCTCATCTTGTGATTACCGGTGGCGAACCGCTCTGCTTTCCAGATTTTGATGAGCTGGTAAAAGCCATTGATCCGCAGAAGTTTTATATTACCTCCGACACAAACGGCTGGTTCCTTGATGAAGAGAAAGCCAGGCACCTGAAACGTATTGGCGTGGATAAGATCCAGTTGAGTTTGGACAGCCTGATTGCCAAGGACCACGATGAGTTTCGGCGTGCCCCGGGCTCGCACGAAAGGGCGCTACGAGCTATTGATGCAGCACAAGCTGCTGGATTGAACATCATACTGGCAACTGTTGTCACCAAGCAGAGGGTACGGTCGGAGGAATTTATCGAGTTTTTGGAGTTTGCTTCTGCTAAGCAGGTTGGCGTTTTTGTGACGTATGCCAAACCGGTAGGTGACTGGGAAGGTAATCTTGATGTGATAGTGAGCAGGGATGATATGGATTACATCAGGGATCTTGAAAATATATATAATGTATTCAGTCATCTAACCCCATCGTATGGAGTTGATTTTGGCTGTATAGCAGTAAAAAGGATGATTTCTGTCACAAAATATGGTGATGTTATGCCCTGTCCGTACATTCACTGCTCGTTAGGTAATTTCTTTGAAGAACCATTACGGGATATCATAGAGCGCGGTTTGAATATCAAATATTTTGGACAGTATGTGGATACCTGCTTAATAGCAGAAGATAGAAGTTTTATCGAAGAATATGAAATTAAGAAAATATCTGGAAGGCAATTACCTGTATCCTGTTGTGAGGTTTTTGGTGACGAGGACATCATTTCGCCAGAGAGAAGGCGTTTATTTCGATAGGGAATGCAATGGGACGGTCAGAACCACACTCACATATCCTTCAAGACAATCCTCTTGCTGGTGATTTAGACCGCATTCTTGAAAACACCCAAGGCCTTTGGGAAAATCTGCGCGGGAAATGTCTGTTTATTACTGGCGGCACCGGTTTTTTCGGTAAATGGCTTTTGGAGAGTTTTGCATGGGCGAATGACAGGCTTGATCTAAATGCCTCTGCCGTTGTTCTTACTCGGAACTTTGAATTATTTAACCAGAGCGCGCCACATCTTGCTGCCAATCCTGCGATTCGCTTCCATGTGGGAGATGTCAGGGATTTTGAGTTTCCAGAGGCCGAATTTTCTTATATCATTCACGCTGCTACTACGTCGGCTTTTGACACATACAATAACGAAGATCCATTGATAAAGTTTGACACTGTTTTCGAAGGAACAAGGCATACCCTTGATTTTGCTCTACACTGTCGAGCCAAGAAGTTCCTTCTGACAAGTTCCGGGTCGATCTATGGCAAACAACCGTCCTATATAACACACCTTCCGGAAGATTATACTGGTGCGCCTTGCCCTAACGATCCGAACTCTGCTTTGGGGGAAGGGAAACGAGCGGCGGAGTTTTTATGCGCATACTATGCAATTAAGTATGGCATAGAGGTGAAAATAGCCAGATGCTTCTCCTTCGTAGGTCCCTTTCTCCCCCTTGATATTCACTATGCTATTGGAAATTTTATCGGGAATGGATTAAAGGGGGAGGATATTCAAGTTCTAGGCGACGGCTCTCCGTATCGTTCCTATTTATATGCTTCTGATTTGGTCGTTTGGCTTTGGACAATTCTTTTTTTCGGTGAATCTTGTCGTCCGTATAATGTTGGTTCTGAAGTGAATGTGACTATCGCTGAATTAGCAAACACAGTCGCTCAATGTTTTAGTCAATCTGTCGAAGTGAAGATAGCAAAGACAGTTTCGGTAGACTCGATGCCAGAGAGATATGTACCTTCAACACAGTTGGCGCAGAGAACACTGGGTGTTAAACAAACAATAGGTCTCAAAGAATCCATAGAGCGAACAATTTCTTTTAACAGAACTGGGTATACCCTGTCTTCTGATCAACAGTAATAAATACGGGGTACTATGCTTGAATGCAAACTTGAAATAGCGCTTATTACCTACAACAGGTGTGCTTTTCTCGAAAAGACGCTCGATCAACTTTCAAACAGTCCATTCAGTAGCATAAAAATCACTATTTTCGACAATCATTCCTCGGATAATACTCCTGAAGTTTGCCATACATATCTGGATGTGTTCCCAAACCTGTCAATCGTACGACGTAAAAAAAACATCGGTGGGGGGCCAAATTATCTCAGGGCCATTGAAGCATCTACTTCTACTTATACATGGGTTGTCTGCGATGATGATGATTACGATTTCTCGGGTTGTGAAGATGTTATTGATGTCATTAATAACGAATCTTCTGACCTGATATGGGTGAGCAACGAGCACATGGGAACATGGGAACATGGCTTGCAAACGACTACCCGTGAGTTGATGAGAAGGAAGTCCAGATACTATCCAGCACTTTCTTTTGTTCCGGCTATAATTTTTCGTACACAGCTTTTTGACAGTGAGTGTTTGACCAAAGGTTATGGTCATATTGAAAACTCATACCCGCAATTCTATTTCATTCACAAATCAATTCTCAATAACTTTAGTATATATGTTGCAAGAAAACCTATAATTACACGTGGGACCGTTTGTTCTACCGGGCTTACTCCATTCTCGCAATATTCCGATTGGATTAAGTGCTGTAAGGTGATTTCTGAAAAGACTATTAGAGAGCGCGCTGTAGGTGACTTGACTGTTCAAGGAGGCGGATTCTATAAAAACCTTCTTGCTAATGTTGCATTTGAAAGTATTACGCCTGCTTTTCAACGAAAGCGATTCTGGAAAAACGTGGTTGTGATAAATTATGTTTTTAGCATGAGGCAACGACTGCTATTCTTTTTGATATTGTTACCGGTATTACTTACTCCCAAACATGTTCTTCATATAATAAGAAGGCTACGATATGCATACGGTGGATATAAACAAGCGGGTACAACCGAAATAGATACTACGAAAGCTGCATATAAAATCCGTTACGCGTACAACTGCTATAAAACTATGCATTCAGTGGACTTTGATACACGAGACGCTTTTTATGATTAATTCAAATCACTCTGCCCTGAGTTTCAAGCTTGAAATCGTTATAGTCACATATAATCGAGCATCAACTCTTGACAATATGCTGCTGCAGCTTAACAAAAGCTCTTTCAGGGATGTCAAGATAACTATTATTGACAATTTTTCAACTGATGATACCCAGGAAATATGCCGGAAATATTTAAGAATGTTCCCCTGTTTGACAATCGAAAGCTACAAAAAAAATATAGGTAAAAGTGCAGCCTATCTCCATGCTGTCGAAAGTGTCAGCGCTGAATACACTTGGATACTCTCTGATGACCACATTTATGACTTTTCGTCGGTTTCACAATTGGTCCAAGCGATTGAGAGTGGTGTATATGATGTACTTTATGTTGATTCACGTGCTGAGTTGATATGGAATGGGAACGAATCGTGCTCTATGACACAACTCATTGCTGCGAAATCGCGTGTACACGCGACATTTACGTCTTGGTCAGCGTTGATTTTTCGGACATCTCTTTTTGATGAAGAATGTATTGTTAGGGGGTATCGTTTGATTAACTATGTTTATCCTAATTTCCCATTTATAAATTCATTAGTTGGAAGAAATGCGCGCACGTATGTCTCAACACACCAGATTGTTAATTGCCCAGAAATAAACTCTCGTGATGCTAGAGGGTTACTTTGGTATTCCTCTTGGGTAAATTGTTGTCAAACTATAAATGATAGATCTCTTCGAGAACTGTCGATCAACGATGCAACGATCAATTATGGTTTTATAAAAACGCTCACATTCTGGATTGCGAGAGATAGACAGTGTAATTCCAAACAGCATTGGTATGGAATTGTCGATATTCTCTGGGGATTGTCTCTTCGACAGAGACTAAAGTTCATACTATTGTTGCCGTTGATACTAGTCCTCATTCCTCAAGTATGGAGTAGTAAATTTGCCAAAATAATTTCATCAAATTGAAGAAGTCTGGTGTGTACAGAGATAGTAATTACCTGACAGTTAGCCCTTGAATGGGTCAAGACTTACGCTGCCAGTTTCAAGTCTTCAGTATCTGATTCATCGTTCTTTGGCAAGCCTTCTATGAAAACGGTATATGGCGTTCTGCCGTTCATGTTTCTACCCTGATGAGGCCGTTCGTAGTTGTAGAGTTTGAAGTAACCATCCAGATCTGTCTGCATTTCGTCGATTGACTCGTACCATTTGGTACGTCCCATAATGCGGAAATGCTCGTCCAGAAGGGTCTTGTGAAGCCTCTCTACAAAGCCGTTACTCTGGGGTCGCCTGACCTTGGTGGTACGGTGCTCGATCTCTTCAAGTTGCAGGAACAACTCGTAGGGATGGTTGTCCGGTCTGCCGCAGAACTCGCGGCCATTGTCGCTCAGGACGGTACTGATCCTGGCGTTGTGCTCCTCGAAGAACGGTAGAACATCCTCATTGAGCACATGTACGGCTGTGAGTGGCAGCTTGTTGGTGTAGAGCCTGCCCCATGAATAGCGGGAATAGCAGTCGATCACCGATTGCAGATATATCTTGCCGACACCTTTGAGGGAGCCGACAAAGAAGGTATCCACGGCCACCAGGTCGCCAGTGTGCTTCGTTTCGATATGTCGTTCCCTGAACTCCGGGCTGAAGCGTTCCAGAAGTCGTATCTGCTCGTCAGAGAGCTCAAAAGCTTGCTCCCTGACACTTTTCTCAAGCCTGAGCAGGCGTTCTTGCTTTGTCAGGAGGTTGTGTCTGCTCCAGACGCCACGGACGCCTCCTGAGCTAACCTGAGTACCTTTGAGGGCTAGCTCTTGAGCAATCCGCAAGGGGCCGTGGCTCGGTTTGATGAGACAGTGATCCAGAATTGCCAGCTCGACTGCTTCATCAACTCGGTTGGGATGTGGGCCTCTGGCACCGGGTAGTCGGTCAATTAAGCCAGCAGAACCGTAAGTCTGATAATTGCGCCGGATTTCATAGAACTGCTGCCGCGAGTAGCCCATGATCTTGCAGGCCTTGCTGACATTTGCAAGCTCACCAGCTAAGTCTAGCAAACTGAGCTTTCTTCGTGATACTTTCTCTGCGGTGGTCATGTCTTCCTCCTTGATGGAAAGATTTAGTCTGGACAACTTCATCTTTAATCCATTCAAGGGCGATATGGCCACCACTTAAAAACAACCAATTGTCAGGTGAATACTATCTCTACACA
>JAQTRC010000131.1 GCA_028712665.1 Desulfuromonadaceae bacterium | reverse complement strand
GTTGCTCCACCCCAGGGATTTCCCTCGAATGGCGCCCCCCACCAGAGGCCGCGGAACAGGTTTATCAACATGATAACAAGCCCGGCTGCCAGTATCCAGCTGCCGACGGTTGCCAGCAGGTTGAGGTTGGCAAACTCAGGCAGGTAGTCATAGTAGCGCCGCGGCATCCCTTTGAAGCCGAGTACCTGCATGGTGAAGTAGAGGATATTGAAGCCGGTGAACATTAGCGCCCAGGCAAGAACAGCCGGTTTTTCCGCATAGCGTCGTCCATAGAATTTGGGGAGCCAGTAGTGCATGGCGGCAAAGAAGGCGAAGCCGGTCCCGCCGAACATCACATAGTGAAAGTGCCCCACCACGAAATGGGTGTCGTGGACATGGATATCTGTGGCGGCCGCGCCAAGAATCAGCCCGCTCAAACCGCCGATGGAGAAGAGCAGGATGAAGGAAAGTGCAAACAGCATGGGCGCTTCCAGCGAGATCGATCCCCGGTAAAGGGTTGAGACCCAGTTGAAGACCTTGATGGCGGATGGTATGGCGACGACAAAGGTCAGGAATGAAAAGACCATGATGGCGGTATCGCTCATTCCGCTGGTGAACATGTGGTGCCCCCAGACAAGGGAACCGGCTGCGGCGATGGCGATGCTGGAGAAGGCGATCATCTTGTAGCCGAAGACCGGCTTGCGCGAGAATACCGGTATGATGTCGGAGATGACCCCCATGGCCGGCAGGATCATGATGTAGACGGCCGGGTGCGAATAGATCCAGAAGAGGTGCTGGAACATGATTGGATCGCCCCCTCGGGCCGGATCGAAGAGTCCGGTGCCCAACAGCCGTTCGGCCATGACCAGCAGAAGGGTTATCGCCAGAATCGGCGTGGCCAGGATCTGCACCCAGGCTGTGGCATACAGCGACCAGGTGAAGAGGGGCAGACGCCCCCACCCCATTCCCTCGGCTCTTAGCCTGTGAATGGTGGTAACGAAGTTGACGCCGGTCAGGATCGACGAGAAGCCGATGATGAAGACTCCCAGCACGGCCAGTGAGACATTGGTGCCGGTCCGGGCGCTGAAGGGGACATAGAAGGTCCAGCCGGTGTCGGGGGGGCCGCCGCCGGTAACGAGCGAAGCCAGAACTATCAGGGCGCCGGTGACATAGAGCCACCAGGAGAGGAGGTTCAGTCGCGGAAAGGATACGTCCCGCGCGCCGATCTGGATCGGCATGACCATATTGCCGAAGGCGCCCGGGATGCCTGGGATGATGAAGAGGAAAATCATTACTACCCCATGCACGGTGAAAAGCGCATTATAGGTCTGCGGCCCCATGATGGTGCGCCCCGGCGCCATCAGCTCGATGCGGATCAGAAGGCCCAGCAGCACGCCGGTCAGGAAGAAGCCGAAGGTCGTATAAAAATAGAGCAGCCCGATCCGCTTATGGTCGGTGGAGAATATCCAGGAGGCGAGGCCGGTTTTGCCGGTATCGCTCCAGAAACCGTCTCGTCTGGTATCAAGTATCTGTACTGTCGAATCCATCATTTCTCCAGATTACTCCTTTTGCGTTTCCTGCCGGTCAGTATCAAAAAGGCGAGGAAAGAGCCGGTGCAGATGATTACCACCGTGGCGCTCACCCTCAAAAGATTGAAGACATAGGTCTTCCGGTCCGGATCGAAGGTGAAACAGTAATCAACCACCTTGCGGATGGTCGCGCCGCTCTTCCCCTCCCGCGCCTCTAACAGGGCCAGGGTCAGATCCTTAGGGAGGAAGGCGGTTCCGTAGAGGTAGCGGACAATCGTTCCGTCCCCGGCGACGATAAAGCTCGCCACCGGGTGGATAAAATCCCGGTCCTTGCGCTGGAAACGGAAACCGGAAGCGTCCGTCAGCTGCCGGATGTTTGCGGCATCGCCGGTCAGGAAGCGCCACCTCTCCTCCGGAAAAGGGGCCTGCATCGCGGTCAGGTAGACCCGTTTGAATTTGGCTGCCAGTTGCGGCGTCTCGTTCTCGTCGAAGCTGACCGAGATGACGCGGTAATCTCTGCCGGGACCGCTCTTGATCTGCGGCAGGATTCGGGCCAGCCCCCACTGCAGGTTGTAACATACATTTGTGCAACTGTAGTAGACCGGAAGAATTATTGTCGGTCCGTTGACCAGTTCGGCCAGACGCACCTCTTTCCCGGTCTCGTCCCGGAAGGTGAGGTCGAGCGGAATCTTTGAACCTAACCTTTCATCCAGGCCGACCGCTCCCCCTCCGTCCGGCTCCGGATTGTGGGCGATTGCAAATACCGGGAACAAAAAAAGTGCTGCCAGTAATATCGCCGTAAAGATTTTAGGCAAAGGTATTTTGTTGCTAAGATGGTAACTATTCAGCTTAATACGAGCATTAAGCCTCCCCTCCCTTGACGGGAGGGGATTGAGGGGTGGGTGACGCTGCATCGGAGTTAGATATGGCAAATTCCCCCACCCCCTAACCCCCTCCCGCAGGGGGAGGGGGAGTTTGCAGATAGTGCTGAATAGTTGCGAAAATGAATCATTTCATCCCTCCCGCGAGGCGGTCCCTCAGGCCAGAGCTCCTCTCCGTCCTTCGTTCGACCGCTTGGCGGAACACATCTTCCGTTCCCCATATTTCAACACTGTTCCGGGCACGGGTGACAGCGGTGTAGAGCAGTTCGCGACTGAGAGCTTCGGAGATGCGATCCGGCAGGATCAGAAGGAGCTTGTCAAACTCGCTCCCCTGGCTTTTGTGAACTGTCAGTGCAAATGCGGTTTCGTGAGCCGGCAGACGTATCGGCGACAGGTGTCGCAAACCGCCATCCTGGGCGCTGAACCAGACCGACGGACGACCGTCGTTATCCATAACGACTCCGGTATCCCCGTTAAAAAGCCCCAGTTCGTAATTGTTGCCGGCCACCATGACCGGCATTAGTCTGTAATATTGCTCATCTGCCGAACGCTTGAATCCGAGCGCCGCCACACAGAGTTCATTCAAGTTTTCCACGCCGTACATGCTCGAACGAAGAGGGGAGAGCACTCTGAATCTGTCCAGCTCTGCCAACGCCTTCTTGGGAGAATCGGATGCCGCATATGCGCTGTATCCCATTCTGACCGCAGTGATAAACTCCTTCCCGAAAGAATTGCCGACCGGAAGAGGGCGCCAGACGAGATCATCATCCCCTCCGGAGAAGAGCAATTCCAGAGCGGCAGCGCTTTCTCCGCTGTTTATCAGGCGGCTTAAGGCTCCAATGCCGCTGGATTGGCCGAAACGATGGCTCTTTGTCAGGTTGACTACCGACAGCGCCACGTTCCCATTACCCCCCTCTCCATGAACGGACCCAAGCTGCGGGTCTGAATGAGAGAGCGATGAAGCGCCTGCGCAGATATCCGCCAGCACCGCACCGGCCTCCACCGAGGCCAGCTGGTCGCGGTCCCCCAGAAGAATGATACGGGCATCATCACGCAGCGCTTCCAGGAGTTGCGCCATCAGCGGCAGATCGATCATCGAGGCCTCGTCGATCACAAGGATGTCGCAAGCCAAACGGTTGTCACGGTTGTGCATAAAACCATTCCCGCCCGCTTTGACACCCAGCAGACGGTGTATCGTGCTGACATCGTCAGGGAGGCGGTTTCTGACCGGAGGGGGCAGGTCAAGTTGCACGGCAGCCTGCAGGATAGAGTTACGCAGGCGCATGGCGGCTTTGCCTGTCGGGGCGGCCAGAGCTATTTCCGGTTGAACATCAGCCGACAGTTCAATCAGCATGGCCAGGATACGGGCCACAGTGGCGGTCTTGCCGGTGCCCGGGCCGCCGGATACCACCGAAAAGCAGCGCGAAGCGGCCATGATGGCCGCTTCGCGCTGCAGATCCAGCGCGCCGGGGATTGCCGGAAAATAATGATCGAGAGCGGATTTAAACAGTTCCTGATCAAACGGCAGCTGCCGGTTGCGCGCCAGGATTCCTTCAGCCACCAGCCGCTCATACTCCCAGGAGCGCTGGAGGTAAAGACGATTTGCGCCATCCAGCACCAGCGGAGTGTAGTCGCCCGGATTTCCTATTGTGTCGCAAGGCCCAAGGGCGTCCCTCCAGAGCGATTCTTCGGGGGTCTGCAGGCGGCGGGGGACGTGGCAGAACGGTACAATGTTCATGCCTGCTACGGTTGCCATCTTCAGGCATGTGTGCCCTTTGCCGGCGGCGTTGCTGGCCAGGGCCGCAGCCAGCCAAAGTTCATCAGAGGGATTGCTGTCGATTCGGGTAATAAAATCTGCGAAGTGGTGGTCGAGAGCGGAAATCTGGATGGACTCCGTCATTGGGGAGGTTCCTTCTCCCCATGCTTCCCGAATGATTCGTCGTACATGGTATCGCTGAAGATCGTCAGGCGGTTCTTGCCGCTCCGTTTACTTACATACATGGCTTCATCGGCATTGGCCATGACCCTGCGGACGTCCTCTCCATCCTCTGGGTACCCCGCCAGTCCGGCCGAAAGTGTTGTAGTAATCGATGTTCCTTCAAAATCGAACGGTGTGGCGGCCATACTGCTGACAATACGTTCAACGGCGCTTATTACGTCCTCTTTGCTCGTTTCATTGAACATGATGACGAATTCGTCGCCGCCGTAGCGGGCTGAGATATCAGAGTTACGGATGTTGGCAGTGATTGTGCGGGCGACCTGCTGGATCAGCGTTGTCCCGGCGAAGTGACCATACTTGTCGTTCACCTTTTTGAGGTTGTCTGCGTCTATCATGCAGATCGCGAATGTTCGTTTATGCCGCTTGGCGAGCTTTTCCTGCACATCGGCCAGCAGAAAGAAGTTGCGCATGTTGTTGATGCCTGTCACTTCATCCGTCAGCGACAGACGCTCCACCTCGCGGCGGGCGGTTTCGCTCTCCCCGGCCAGCATGGCGCCCAGATGGGCTATCAGCATGAATGGGAAAACCTCCAGGATATGCGTGAGATAGTAATTAAGTTCAAGGAAATCGACCGATGCGAGCAGCGCATAAGATGTTATGGCCAGAGCGGCCATGAAATAGGTAACCCGCCGCCCCTGGGTCAGTGCGCTGGCCATCAGGATCAGGTATATCAGCGACATGAAGGGACTGGTTATCTTCCCTGTATACCAGCAAACCGCCACAATAAAGGCCAGAAAAACCATAAGGTCTATAAAGGTCTTGAACGGACTGTATTTTCTGGACATTATTCCATAGCGGGCATTTAAATTGTAAAAGAAGAGCAGGACGGAAAAAATCGCAAGAAATGTAACGTTGGAGCTGTTGGTAGGCATCAATTTTATGTCGAGAGCCACAAGCGCAATCAGCAACCATGAGATATTCCCCATGATGCGGTCGTACCCCTCATAGCGCTGGTGTGAACTCTGGCTGCTTTCAATCTGAAGTATGTCATTCATATCGAGAAACCTCCGTAATTGGCCGCATACGCGCGCAGATCAACCGGTTGCAGACAGAGTTAACCATGCAGTGACCGCATACCTTGCCAGCTTGCCTGATGCCACCAGCAGTGTAAACAGCGCAAAATCGATGCGGAGTATGCCTCCCAGCAGACAGAGGGGATCGCCTACAATCGGCAGCCAGGAAAAAAATAGCGAGAAGACACCGTATCGCCTGTAATAGTTGTGTGCCCGCTCCTGCTGCTCCGGCGAGACACGCATGACCCTCTCAATCAGCCATCTGCCTCCGCGTATACCTATCAGATAGGTGACAACCGCACCCAGGTAGTTGCCGGCAGTAGCCACTGCGACAGTAGAAAACGGCTCGTAACCGACAGTAAGCATCATAACCAGCAGCCACTCCGATCCGAGAGGAACCAGGGTGGATGCAAGAAAACTCGTACAGAACAGGGCAACGTAGCCCGGTTGATTGAGCCAGTCGTGCAGTATGACAGTATACGTCAGAAATGTGTTGTCAAAATGGCTCAAATGGCTACAATACTCCGATGCGGGAGTTCTTTCCGAGGGACATTGTAGCGATAATTTAAATTTCGGCAAGAGGTAACCATGCAAAAGGGAAAACCGGCGAAAAAATATTCCCAGGCGGGGAGATTGCATTCGATAATCCGCCTGCTGGAAACCAGGCGAGGTCTGACGCTGGATGAGCTGGCAGAGGAGTGCGACGTCGACCGGCGCACCATCCACCGCGACCTGAACGCCGTTGAAGAGGCGGGATACACCCTGACATTCGAGTGGTCGGAGGGGAAAAAAGTCTACAGCTTTTTGACCAAATCGCGCAATATGCCTCCTATCATTTTTACCCTGCCGCAGTTGATGTCGCTCTACATGCTCCGATCGCTGGGGGCGCATCTGGCCGGGACGCCATTTCAGACCGAGATTGATGAGCTGTTCAAAAGTATTCATTCGGTGCTTCCTGATCGTTATGTCGCTCATCTGGAGCGGATTGCCAGGGTTTCTCTGCCGATTCTGCACGGGGCGCGCGACTACTCTTCGGTGGCCGTCTTTGTTGATGATCTGCAGAAAGCACTGTTGCAGCAGTTCCGAATTCGACTGAAATATGTCAAGAAGGGTTCAGGCGA
>JAQTRC010000040.1 GCA_028712665.1 Desulfuromonadaceae bacterium | reverse complement strand
TCCGTTGCCTTTTCACCGGACGGGCGGTTCGGCTTATCGGGGAGTTTGGATACAACAACACGCATCTGGGACATCAACACCGGCAGGGAGATCGCCAAATTAATCAGTTTCACCGACCGCGAATGGATTGTCATGACGCCGGAAGGATATTTCAACGCTTCTCCCAACGGCGCCAAGCATCTCAATGTCCGCGTCGGCAACAAAGTCTATGGCATCGATCAGTTTTATGCAAAGTTTTACCGGCCGGAGCTTGTTCAGTTGGCCCTTGCAGGTAAGGCAATTCCCAAGGGCGAGTTGATCACCGATATCGCCTTCCAAAAACCCGCACCCAACGTTCAGATACTGTCACCCGTCACCAACAGCTCAGTGGATCAGGATAACGTTGCCATCGCCATGAAGATCAGTGACAGCGGCGGCGGGATCGGCAGTGTTAATCTGTATCTCAACGGCGCTCAGGTCGCCAACGAAACGCGGGGTCTGATTGTCAAGGGGAAAGAATCGGCCAACGAAAGGATCATGACGTTCACCATCCCTCTCATAAAAGGACAAAACAAAATCAGAGCCGTTGCTTTCAATGCTGAGAACTCCATGGAGTCGAATCCCGCCCTGATCAGTATTATTTCAAGGGCCGTTATGCAGAAACCCAATCTCTATGCCCTGGTTATCGGCATCAATACGTACAGAAACCAATCCATCTCCCTTACCTACGCAGTCCCCGATGCCGTCGCCTTTGCCGGGACGCTGCAGGAGGTTGCAGCCCCCTTGTTTGACAAGGCCGACATCCGGACGCTGACCACGCCGGCGGCCACGACGAAAGAGGCCATCACCAAGGCCTTTGAAGAAGTACGGCAGATGGTCAGGCCCAACGACCTTTTTATATTCTACGATGCTTCACACGGCACGGTTGACGTGGTGAATGGCGAAGAGCAGTATTTTTTGCTGACGAGTAATGTCCGGCTTCTTTCATCCCAGCATATCAGCAGAGATGCCCTGAGTCACAAAGAGCTGGTGAGTCTTATAGGAAGCATCCCGGCGCAGAAGAAACTCGTGATCCTCGACACCTGCAATGCCGGCAAAGGGGGCAAGGAGATCCAGATAGCCCTTCTGCAGCAGACGAGAGGCCTCACCGACGCAACAGCGGTCAAGCTCCTGCAGCGGGCTGTCGGCTCATCGGTCTTTTCCGCTTCTTCCGATACGCAACAGGCCCTTGAAGGTTATAAAGGTCATGGGCTGTTCACCTATGTGCTGATTGAAGGATTGCAGGGGAAGGCGGACTTCAAGAAAGACGGGTTCATAACCGTGAAGGGGCTGGCCCTGCATACAGAAGAGCGGGTGATGACCCTCTCCGAGGAAGTCTTCAAGCGTCAACAGAACCCGATGATCGAGACCGGCGCAAATGATTTTCCGATCGGGAGGGTTAAATGAGGTGTGATCGATATAATGCAGGCTGGGTGATGAAAATCGTGAAGGCGGTGTCCAAGCGGAGTTTTCTGATCGACGCTCCTAAGGAGGGGAACATGGATCAACCGCTTCTCAATCGTGGTTTGAGAATAATATCCTGCCTCTGCGCATCCATCCTTCTTATTCCGCTCCTCTCCCAGCCTGCATGGGCACTCAATGGCAACAGCCCGGCGCCCGACGCCCCCTTCCTCCTCACCGCCGCCGGTTTCACCGAAAATTCCCCGGCCCCCGCGGGCCTCAAGATCCACAAAGAAGGCCGCTATTTTGAGGTGGCCCTGCCGGAAAGCTGGAGCGTCCAGCCCCAAGGAATGGGCCTGAGCCCGGACGAAAAAAAGGTTTACGGCCTGACGCTCTCTGCCCCTTACGACCCCGAAGGCTGGGACGGGCCGGAGCCGCGCATCTCGGCGCATTACTATGCGCCGGAAAACCTGGTGGATAAGACCCCCGATAAATATATAAGAGCCCATTCCTCTCCTGAACCGGCGAGAGGCACAGCGTTCCCATCCTTGCCCAAGGCCGCTGACGGGAAGGTCAGCGGTTTGCCAGTGAAAATTTTCGGCAACGTAACTTACGAGCGTGGCTCCGACCGCTCACTGGACGCGAAGCGCATAGAAATATGGGAGAGTTTCGCCGTAATCCCGCTGGAGAAAGGTTATTACGCGCTGAGGTATTCTGCCCCCTCCGGGAAGTACGCCAAGCACCTGCCCGCATTCGAAGCGTTTATCGCCTCGTTCAAGCCGCTGGAGTGATCGGGCAGGGAGCACCTCTCTAATTTGGAGACAAAGGAGATGCACAATGAGAGCTTGCATCATGATTTTGTCCATATGTACCGGTATATTGCTTAACGCATCGCCATCGTCCCATGCCAGTGAAGATAATCCATTAATTACTGATGATGAAGAATATGCCGTCTTTGCCGCCCTACTCTTCCCTGGTACTCCAAAATCCGCCGCTAATATCATTGATCCGGCACGAAAAGACTCCACCTTCCTCAATAGTCCAAGTCTGGATGGCATCCCTTCAGACTTCTTCAATCTGAGTCGTCGAACATCTGTTCGATTACTGACAAACAAAAAACTCGACCGTACGATAGTCGATGACTTCAACCGGAAAAATTCTACCGAATATCAGATCGATCCGGACAAGTTTGCTGCGGTAACCCCAAAGGGTAGCGGCGTAACCCTCATCACGCCGAAACGGTTCAGCATGGATGATAAACCCAGGAGAACCGGGCCCGGCACCACCTATATATCACGGCCTGGATTTAACAGGACCAGAACAGAAGCAGTAATTGAGGTGTCTCATGTGGCCGACCCGGAGATGGGAATCGGTTATCAGGTCATGCTGAATAAATCTCCCCAGGACGGCACGTGGCGCATTGTAGATGCTATAGTTAATCGCATGTATTAATTAAGGATAATTAGTTCGGGAGCTGTTTTGCTAATTCTAAATCTGCTTCAAGGGAGAGTAAAATATGACAAAGAACCGTTTTGCTCAAATTGCTTCAGCCCTGTTCCTGATAGCCATGATATCAGGACTCATTCCAATTGCCACTTTTTCAGCAGATAGAATTGCTGCCGGAAAAGAAAGGCCAGACCCGGCTGGAACTTATTATGTTCCTCCCCCCAAATCCGATGTTGCCGAACCCCCTTTAGCATTAGCAAAAACAGACAAAACCAGTAATGCAATTGCCGGTGAAAAAGCATGGCTTGGGGTTCAGGTGCAGCCTTTTACACCGTATGAGAAAAGGATACTTGCCAGGATGTCCATACAAAGAAGCGGTGTTTCAGTTTCTGAAGTGGCAGAAGGAAGCCCGGCAGAACAAATGGGCATAAGGAAGAAGGATATTATTTTTTCCATCAACTACAAGGATGTAAAAACCCCCAGTGAATTTAGGGATGCAGTTGCCACATTAAACCCGGGAGATAAAATAGTTATCTCTCTTCTCAAGAATTATCCGATTGCCCTCTTGACCTTAGAAGGCACGATGGGGCAGTCCCAAGGGGCTGACAAAAAGGCACAAATTCCAAGCCCTGTAAAGGATGTCAAGGCAGGGACTGCAAGTATCTCTGCTAATGTTTTTGCGCCCCGAGGGCAGCGCGCAGTATCATCCATAGCGGTTTCTCCCGACGGTAAGCATATAATTTCGGGGGGGAACAGTCTCATCCCATTGGGTGTCGGGGGCGATACGGCAGATTATCTCAAACTCTGGGATATATCTACAGGCAAAGAGTTAAGAACGTCTATAAGTAATACACATAGCCTATCATTAGCCTTTTCTCCTGATGGAAAGCATGTTCTTTCAGGGAGTAGAAAAAACACCATAAAGCTCTGGGATTTAGCAACAGGAAACGAGATAAGGACTTTCACTGCGCCTGCTACTAAAAGAGATGGCGATAATTTGATTTTTTTATTAGCCTTCTCTTCTGACGGGCTCTATGCTCTTTCTGGGCGTGATAAAACACTTAAACTTAGGGAAGTGTCATCAGGCAGGGAGATAAGGCAATTTACAGGGCATACTGCCTGGGTTATGTCCGTAGCCTTTTCTCCTGATGGACATTATGCCTTGTCTGGAAGCCGTTGTCGACGAACCGAGACGCCTGTGCTATGCGACAAGAACCTCATTCTCTGGGATTTAGCTACTGGTCGGGAGCTAAAAATATTTACCGGGCATACAGGTGATGTTTCGTCGGTTGCCTTTTCCCCGGATGGCAAATATGCATTGTCAGGAAGTTGGGATCAAACTATCAAGCTCTGGGATGTAGCAACAGGTGGGGAAATAAGGTCATTTGAAGGAAAGAATACGGGGAGGGTTAACTCAGTAGCCTTTTCATCCGATGGTAATCATATAATATCTGCAACCCGTGATAATGCAATTAGACTCTGGGATGTAGCAACAGGCAGGGAGATAAATACATTCAGAGGACATGAAGGAGATGTAAATACCGTAGTTTTTTCTAACGATGCAAAAAGTTTTATTTCCGGAGGATCAGATGGCACAATAAGGCGTTGGGACGTAAAAACAGGCAAAGAGATTGCCCAATTCATCAGTTTAAAAGATGGTGAGTGGATCGCCATCACCCCGGAAGGGTACTACAATGCCTCACCAAATGGAGAGCGATATCTGAACGTGCGGCTCGGCAACAACGTCTACGGCATTGAAAACTACCGAGAAGCCTTCTTCCGTCCAGATTTGGTGAAGGTCGCGCTATCCGGCGGTTCACTACAGGGCTATCGTGCCCTAGTAGACGTAAAACAGCCTCCCAAAGTCTCTATAGTTCAGACACCAGACAAAGCCACTGCTGAAGAGCTAAAGTTGACCCTGCGACTGGAAGAACAAGGTGGCGGCATCGGCGATGTGCGGCTCTTCCTGAACGGCTCTGCTGTCATGCTCGACAACGGTCGTAGCCTGAAGGTGGTGGCGAAGGACGAGAAAGGCGCCTCCTACCGCAGCTACACCCTCAAGCTCTCCCCAGGCAGCAACACCATCCGCGCGATTGCCTTCAACACCGACAACTCCATGCAGAGCAACGACACCACCCACCAGGTGACCGCCAGCTTCGCCTCCACCCGTAAACCCACCCTGCACGCCCTGGTGATCGGCATCCAGGAGTTCCGCAATCCCAAGCTAACGCTGAAATATGCCGTGGCCGATGCAAACCTCTTTGCAGAAACCCTGCGGGCCGGTGCCACAGGCCTGTTCGAACAGGTACGGATCACCACTTTGACCGCACGCGAGGCCACTACACGGGACGGGATTACCAGCGCCTTGCAACGGTTCAAGGCCATTAATCCCGATGACCTGTTTATCCTGTATATCGCCAGTCATGGCACCGTTGATGAGGGGGAATACTTCATGATTACTTCCAATGTTGGGGCGCTGAGCACACAACGTCTGAAAAGCGATGCCCTTTCACAGGTACAGTTAAAAGAACTGGTCGCCAATATCCCTTCCACCAAAAAGCTGATCGTGATTGACACCTGCAACGCCGCTGCCCTGGGGGATGCCATGCAGGTAGCCATGCTTACCCGTGGCATGAGCGAAGACACCGCCATGAAGGTGCTCTCCCGAGCAGTCGGGTCAACGATACTTTCCGCGGCGACCTCGGTTCAGGAAGCGTTGGAAGGGTATCAGGGTCATGGCCTGTTTACCTGGGCAGTGACACAAGGGATGCAAGGGAAGGCTGACAAGGGGAAGAGCGGTTTTGTCAAGACGACAGACCTGGCGGCCTATGTTGAGGATGAGGTGCCCAGCCTTGCGGAACGGATTTTCAAGAGGGCGCAATTCCCAACCGTTTCGATCAGCGGGCAGGGGTTCCCGGTTGGCAAGGTACGGTGAAGATAGCACAAACAATATCGGACAATGTCTCTCTTGCAGCGAGGGGGTAAATACCATGACGACGCCCAATAACCAAGCTTCTTATCTCCGCCTGATTCGAGGAAGTCTTATCTGCGCGTCCGTATTGCTGCTCTTTGACGCTGTTAACGGAACCTTCATATCTGCGGGGGTCTGCCCGATCTGGTTTCTTGTAAGCCTAGTAAAAGCAATCAAAAAGCGACCGGGGTGGGGGATCGGCGTTTCCAGGATTATCATTCCAATTCTTACGCTTGCTATTGTAGCAGGCAATGCCGCCATGCAGTCGAAGATCGCCAACGCGAACGCGGAGCGAATCATCGTGGCGTGCGAGCAATTCCGCTCAGCCACTGGGAAGTATCCGGACCGGTTGGACGAACTTGTCCCCAAGTATTTGACCTCAATCCCGCAGGCCAGGTACGCCTTGATGTTCAGCGATTTCCGATACAGGAATCCGGACGGAAACCACCAGCTTATGTGGGACGAGAGACCACCCTTTGGCAGACGAATTTACGATTTTGAACAGAGGAAATGGCGTTATCACGCCGATTAGACAGTAGGCGTATTTTATTTGTCGTACAACAGGTCATTGGGGATTACGATGAAAAGAATTGTCGCGATGGTCATTTTGGGTTGCTGTTCTCTGGTTTGTCTCCTTATTGCCATAATGTCATTTGGAGAGCAAGAGGCCAGCGCACTGATGTTCGCAGCCTTGGGCGCTTATTTCGGTTATCAGGCAGTCAGCACGTTACGACTTCACCTTCGGCAGAAAGGGGCAAGCACAGTACCGCCAGAGAAGCAAAACATGCCTCAGATAACATTCGTTCCACATTGGTTTATCATGGCAGCGCTGGGTGTAACCGTTCTGGTAGTGGTTGGCAGCATCCTTTGGAAGTTCATCCGGTAGGTGGTTATACAATTTTGATCGGGGCGCGCACGAGGTGACCAGTAGAGTCAAAGTAGCTGCCGCCGACAAAGCACCAGGGTTGCCGCTCTATGAAGGCCCTTGCCGTTTCCGCCGAAATAATAGCGATTTGATCGCTCTGGACCGGCACCCTCCACCACCGCCCAGATCTGCTATAGTGCGGCTCTTCAACTAGATATTTTAGCCAGGTGCGGCCACAGACAGCGCATTTCTCAAGGAATACTTCAGCCCCGTATCTCTCTTCTCCGACGACTTCCTGATCGAAGTCCAAGAAATGGAACGGCGGCGTTTCGCACTTACAGTTTGTAGGCATTTTTGACCTTTCTCCCAAAAACTTAGCCTTTGCAAACTTAGTTATTTCGGCCTGGAAGTTCAAGAGGAAAAAAACGGGCGAAAAAAGTAATATCTGTTTCAATGTCGAGTTCACCTTCAGATGGCTTAATGAACAACGTGTTAAGAAGAATTAGTTCGGGAGCTGTTTCGCGAATTCTAAATCTGCTTTAAAGGAGAGTAAAATATGACAAAGAAGTGCGTCTCTCGAATTGCTTTAGGCTTGTCCCTGCTTGCCCTTTTATCACCCTTCGCTCCAGATGTAGCTTTTTCAGCAGGGAGAAGGGGGGTAGTAGGCGAAGGAGCGCCACCTGCAGGTGGAGGAAACTTTCCCAAATCCGGCGTTGAGGAGCTCTCTTCAGCAAAGGCAAAACCGGACAAAACCAGTAATGCAATTGCCAGCGTAAATGCGTGGTTTGGGGTACAAGTGCACTCTTTGTATACTATGGAAGCGGGCTTTTTTTATCGTTTCCTTGGAAGGCAGACCGGCAGATCTACAGGTGTGATTGTTTCCAAAGTGATAAAGGGAAGTCCGGCAGAACAAATGGGCATAAAGCAGAATGATGTTATTCTTTCCGTCAACTTCAAGGATATAAAGAATCCCACCGAATTTGCGGATGCAGCTTCCGCAATAAAGCAGGGAGATAAATTAGTCCTCTTGATTTTCCGCATGTCTCCAACCCTGTTGACCTTAGAAGGAACGATAGGGCAATCCCCGGAATCTGCCGGTACAGAGCAAAATTCAAAACCTATTAAAGAAGCCAAGCCTGTTGGTACTGTATCTTCCAAGATTTTTGCCCCCACAGGGCATCATGAAATAACATCCGTGACTTTTTCTCCTGATGGCAACTATCTCATTTCAGGGGGGAATATGAAAGATTCTCTCAAGCTCTGGGATATTGCAACCGGGAGGGAAATAAGGACATTCATTGGAGACAGGGACGCTATCTATTCGGTGGCCTTTTCTCCTGATGGCAGATATCTCCTTTCAGGAGGTGCGAATCACACCATAAATCTCTGGGATGTTAGAACAGGAAAAGAGATGCGGGCTTTCAAGGGGCGTACCAAAGATGATTTGATTAATTCGGTGGCCTTCTCTCCTGATGGACGCTATCTCCTTTCCGGGAGCAGCGATAAGACACTCAAGCTCTGGGATGTCGCAACAGGCGGGGAAATAAGGACGTTCGCGGGGCATACCGGGATGGTTAGCTCCGTTGCCTTTTCACCTGATGGCAGATATGCACTCTCCGGGAGTTGGGATAACACGCTCTCCCTCTGGAATATTTCAACTGGCAGAGAGGTAAGGACATTCACAGGGCGTACCGGGAGGAGTGTCACAGAGACTGTCACTAAAGACGGTGATCCTATTCCCGCTATAGTGCTGATGCTGGCCGAGAAATCAATGTTTAACATTAGCGCACCGGGGCGTATCAGCTCCGTTGCCTTTTCACCTGACGGCAGATACGCACTGTCAGGGAGTTGGGATAGCACTCTCACCCTCTGGGATATTTCAACAGGGAAAGAGATAAAGACATTCAGAGGGCATAAAGACAGGGTTAACACCGTAGCCTTTTCACCTGATGGCAGCCAGATAATATCAGCCGCCCGCGATAATTCAATCAAACTCTGGGATATTGTGACAGGCAGGGAAACAAGAACATTTAGAGGGCATACCGGCGATATAAGTTCCACCGCTTTTTCCCGTGATGGTAATAGTTTTATTTCCGGAGGTTCAGACGGCACAATAAGACGCTGGGACATAACTACAGGCAAAGAGATCGCCCAGTTTGTAAGCCTGAAAGATGGCGAATGGATAGTCCTTACACCTGAGGGGTATTACAACTCTTCCCTTAACGGCCACAAATATCTCAACATCCGCGTGGAGGACAAGGTTTACGGCATAGACCAGTTCTACGATGTATTTTACCGCCCCGACATCGTAACTGCAAAACTGAAGGGTGAAGACATCAGCACTCTGATCACCCTCACAATAGACGAGGCGATAAAGAATCCTCCCCCAACGGTGAAATTTTCCGCTCTCCCCAACCAGACCGGTGATCCGAAGGTAAATGTCTGTTACCATATTCAGAGTACTGGCGGGGGCATCGGCGAGGTGCGTCTGTTCCAAAACGGCAAATTGATCAAGTCCGATGGGTTCTACCGTGAAGTTGCGGCACACGGTGAAACTGCACCACTCAAGCTGGCTGCATTGAACAGCAGGGCTCTGTATCAGGATATGCGTTCCCTGGCCGTGAAGGAGAAACAGAACCCCGGCGCTCTGCTTGCGCGACCCAAGGGTGATCGGGTAGACGAATGTTTGGAGGTGGAAGCGATTGCCGGGGAGAACGAAATCAGCCTGACCTCCTTCAATGCTCCCAACACCGTGCAGAGTGTTATGGGTACTGCCCGATTCATCTCCACCAGAAAGCAGGATGAACCACGGCTCTATATTTTGTCGGTCGGTATCGACCGGTATCGCGATGCCTCTATCAATCTGAAGTATGCAGCCAAGGATGCCAGAGACTTTATCAGACAACTGGCAGACAAGGCCGGAACCATCTATAAGCCGTCAAACATTCATCTGACCACCCTGGTCGATGAGCAGGCCAGCAAAGGCAACATCCTGGCAGCCATCGAAAATCTGGCTTCAGAGGTGAAACATGGCGATAGCTTCATCTTTTTCAACGCCTCCCACGGTGTGCTTTTGCAGAGCCAATACTACATCGTGACCAGCAATTTCGATGGCAGGCTGGACAGCATCGCCAGCTTGATCAGCTCCAACGAGATCGTTGAGGTATCCAAAAAGATCAAATCGCTGGCGCAGCTGTTTGTTTTCGACACCTGTCATGCCGGTGGCGTGGATACGATTGTCAGCGGTCTCTATGATGCCCGGATGTCGGTGCTGGCAAAAAAGATGGGGCTGCACATCTATGCCTCGGCCGGCAGCGTACAGAGCGCCCTGGACGGCTATATGGGGAACGGTCTGTATACCCATACTTTGCT
The DNA here is from genome assembly GCA_028712665.1 of Desulfuromonadaceae bacterium. Taxonomy (GTDB): domain Bacteria; phylum Desulfobacterota; class Desulfuromonadia; order Geobacterales; family Pseudopelobacteraceae; genus JACRCG01. Next base: position 18,627 of record JAQTRC010000040.1, on the reverse strand, counting down.
GGAAGGATTGAGAGACGGCGCGGCGGTGGACAAGGAGAGGAGCGGCGCGGTGACGGTCAAAAGCCTGGGGAGCTATTCAAAGGATATGACCACCTATATTTCCAGCAAACTCGGACATCCGCAGACTCCGTTAATCATAAATTTCGGCAAAGACAGCAGGCTGTTCGAGGTGCGTTAAGAGGTGTGAAAATAAGGGAAAATAACTCTTCTGGCTCAGCGGTATAGAGCAGGAGCGAGAGAAGGCGGCTTGTTTTTTCATTTTCCGGGTGTTATAATGTAACCAGAAGCAAGGAAGTACAGAACGCTCGGAAGGAGGGCTTACTATATATGGAAGTTACTCCGCCACGTTGCTACAGGACATAGGATGCACGAACATTCCGATTAGTAAATGAATCGGGGAATACCTAAAGGTAATCGAATATGTGCAGAAAAATGAAACCCGCCGAGTGATTTGGCGGGTTTTTTATATCTTGTCGATGATCTTGGACTACAAGATTATGGTTGGGCTTATATGTTGAGTATTGTGCTGCCGTGCGGCACTCAACACTTAACTGTTCAACTCGTGATCGTACATCATCACAAGCGTTGCCCGGTTTTCAAGACAGAGCGGGCATAACTCCCCGGCATCGCCCCAGACCTCTCCGGCCAGCCATTCACCAGCCTCGGCGTATTCGGAGTGAGCTTGGGTCTCATCATATTCCTTTTTGCAGATCCCGCAGGTTTTCATGAGCTGCCGTCACCTTCCGCAAAGGCCCGTTCATACTCTCGCCTCAGCATACCCATCTCCGCCGTGCCGATAACGCTCCAGGGGAGGAATTCATCCTCCGCGATATTTCGCTGAACATAGCAATCCGTGTCGATACCGCACAGCTTGGCGGCTTTTTTGAGGTTCGCCCCACCGGCCATTGCGACCAGCAGCGGAGACAAACGCCGGTCGCCGCGCGACAGGAGCGCCTGCAGATAGGACTCGCGCAGACTTTCCACCTTTAGCCGCACATTGGACAGGGGCCTCAAGCGGCTCTCCAGCAATTTGACCTTGCGCTCCAGCGAGGGGAGCGGTTCCATGCCGCACCACTGGAAGGGGGTAAACGGTTTCGGTATAAACGGATTGACCGACAGGGTTAACTCACCCAGCCGTTTGTTGGCCCGGGCCCTATCGATGACCCGCAGACGGATAGCCTCCACGAGGCTGACCAACTCGTCTAAGTCGGCATCCGTCTCGGTAGGCAAGCCGATAATGACGTACAGCTTCAGATTAAGGATATCGCGGGAAATCAGCATCTCACAGGCATTCAGGATCTGGGCCTCCGTAAGGTTCTTGCGGATCAGGTCGCGCAGCCGCTGCGAGCCCCCCTCAGGAGCCAGCGAGATGGTCTTGTGTCCACTGGCCAGCAGGGCATCCAGCATATCCGGATCGATCCGGTCGATGCGAAGGGACGAAACCGAAACCCTTGCTCCCTTGTCGATTATATACCGGCAGAGTCTGCCGATATCGGCGTAATCCGAGACCGCCGCGCCCACCAGGCCAAATTTGTTGCGATGAACGAGTCCCTCGTCAACCAACTCCGTAAGATGTTCATAGGGCTGCTGCCGAAAAGCGCCGTAGATGAATCCGGAACTGCAGAAGCGGCACCCTCTCGGACAACCTCTGCTGACCTCTATGAGAAACATATCCCCGAACTCGATATCTGCGGCCAGGATCTGCGATGAAGATGGAGGGTGCTGTTCAAGAGAGGTCGCAGCGCGAACCACCGGGTACGGCGCTCCATCTTCAACATGGCAGCCGCTCACCTTATCCTGGCAGTAGATCGGATGGTAGAGTGAAGGGACATAGATGCCGGGAACAGCCGCCAAGGCCGACAACAGTGCAGAGCGCGTCTCATCAAGACGTGGAGACATCAAGGCGTCCAGAAGTCCGGGGACAATAGTCTCTCCTTCACCGATACAGATGGCATCCATGAAATCCGCCACCGGTTCAGGATTGATGAAAAACGCGGCACCGCCGGCAATAATCAGGGGATTGGATTGATTACGCCTGGCGGCATACGGAGGGATTCCGGCCAAAGACAGGATGATCGGAATATTTTGGTAGTCCGGTTCAAATGAGGTGGAAAAGGCGATCAGATCAAAATTCGCGAGCGGGCGTTGTGATTCGAGCGAAAGCAGCGGAGAACCGCTGCGACGGAACTCGTCCAGATCATCGCGATCCGGCAGAAAGGCACGCTCGCACTGCAACTCCGGGCAATCTGCCAGCAACCGGTAGACCGTTTGAAATCCGAGGCTGCCCATGCCGGTGCGGTAGCTGTTGGGATAGACCAGGCAGACGGTGAGATCGCCCCCCCTGCCATGCCCTTTGCTGCAGAGATTGGTTTCCGCTGCCAGCATGGCGCGCAGTTTCTGTTTTATCTTCCAGCTCATGGCGGGAGTATAGCAGCGGTGTGCGGATTTGCATAAAAGAAAAGCGCTGCATTCATGCAGCGCTTTTCTATTCAGCGTATGTAACTCGTGCGATCAGGCCCTTGCCAATGAAACGGCAACGGGGAAAGAGACCGATTCCGTAAGGAGGTTCAGGTGCGGGTCACGGAAATGAGAAGGTACGAACAGAGCCCCCTTCTGCAGGCGGTCGGACAAGAGCGCCTTAAGAGCAACAGTGCCTGAATCCGAAGAGAGTTTTACGAAGCCACCCTGGCTGACACCGGCGGCAGCAGCGTCTTCCGCCGATATTTCCACATATGCCTCACCCGACACCAACATGTTGTTATCGGACCATGTGGTCATGGAACCATTATGATGCAGTACCGGGCCGACCGTAAGCAAGAAATTACGGGCGCCGGACGTGGGAGCAACAGGTGAAACCGGTGCAAAAACTGCCTTGCCGGTGCGATTTTTAACTCTCCCCATCCTGCAACCCTCATGGTCGCATACTTCACTGTAGAGGTTGCTAAGCTCTGTGATCTCATGATGCAGCAGATCCGCAGAACCTGAAGCAATTCCAGCGGCAGGCGTCATCATACCATGCAGACGCATCAGGATGTCGGCATCGCAACGCGCCTCACCCACCGGTTTGACCGCCGCACTGAAGCACTGAACCCGATTGTCCGCCGAGGTGAACGAGCCTCCCTTTTCGGCACCGGTTGCTGCGGGCAGCACGATATGCGCCAGACGGGCTGTATCTGTCAGGAAAATATCCTGTACCACCAGCAGATCGAGCTTTTGCAGGGCCTTCATGATCCGGTTGCGATCCGGGAAAAAATGGAGTGGATCGCTCCCCATAACGTAGAGAGCCTTGATCTGGCCTGCCTCTATGGCATCAATAATCTGAAACAGGTCTTTGCCGGCAGCCGTTGGAACATTGGACTTCCAGGCTGTTCCAAACTTGGCGGCGGCGTGCTCGTAGGTATGATATCCCGGCAGGTATTCGGGGCAGACCCCCATATCCAGCATCCCCTGGGTATTATTCTTTTCGTCCAGAGGGTAGATGCCGGCGCCTTCCGTACCGGTGGCGCCGGTCAGCAACGCCAGGTCAATCGTTGCGGTGACGGCATTTTTCATATCCACCGATCGCATAACATCAAAGCCGTAAATGACAGCCGTGCCGTCACTGCCGATGAGACGGGCCGCCTCACGAAACTGGGCTTCTGAAATGCCTGAAAATTCGCCAATACGCTGGAACGAAAGAGCTTCCAGCGATGTTTTCAGGCTGTCCAGCCCCTTGGCACCTTCGACCTGAATTGTCTTGCTTTCCAACCCTTCCGCAAGGATCGCCTTATTGAGACCGGCCACCAGCCAAGACTCGCTGCCGGGACGACACTGCAGAAAACTGTTGGCATACTTGTTCATTGAGGTTATACGGCTGTTTGCCAGTACCAGTCTGGCATCATTTTTTGTAACAGCCTGAATGACGCGATAGGCAAAACCAGCCGATTCGGCTTTGAGATCAGAGCCGATCACAACTACCGCCGCAGCCTTCTCTATGACATCCATGCTGTAAGTACCGCCACTGTAGCCCAACATCTCCCACTGGATGACCTGGGAAGGCAGATAGCCGAGACGCGCCTCTGAGTCTATATTGTTGCTGCCGAGCGCCGCACGGAAAAACCTCTGGAACAGGTAGCTTTCTTCGTTGGTCACACGCGGAGAGCCGATGCCTGCCACGGCAGCCCCCCCCGCAATGCCGGAGATCTCCTTGAACCTGGCGGCAACGGATTCCAACGCCTGTTCCCAGGTAACTTTCTGCTGCTCACCGGAGAGACCCTTCATCATCGGCGAAGTCAGACGTCCGGAGGAGTTGAAGGCTGCATAACCGAAACGGCCGTTGATACAGAGGTTGCCTCTGTTGAAGCCTTCATCCAAACTGGTAACGCGCTCGATACGGCCATTGCCGGCATGGTACTCAATTTCACAACCGGACGGGCAGAAGGCACAGATGCCCGGCGTCACATCAAAGGTCCAGGGACGGCCCCGAAACTTGAACGGCTTGCTGATAAGGGTGCCGGTCGGACAGGCGTTGATGCAGTTGCCGCAGAAATCGCAGTTGAGCGGTTCGCCGTTAATAGTATCGATGATGGTGCGATCTCCACGATCAACTATCTTGATCGCCTCTCTTCCAACTATTTCGCGGCAGACCTTGACGCACTTTTCGCAGAGTATGCAGCGATTGGGGTCGCTCTCCAGCAGCTTCCAGTCATACCGGATCGGCAGACGTTCCAGATCGGCCCCGTATTTGTTCTTGTTCACCTGCAGACCATAACAGGTATCCTGAAGATCGCACTCACCGGCGGCGTCGCAGATCGGGCAGTCCAAAGGATGATTGACCAGCATCAGCTCAAGCGTCTTCTTGCGCGTCTCTATAAGCTCCTGCGAAGTGGTGATAACTGTAATTCCATCCTTGACCGGAGTGTTGCAGGCGGTCATAAAGCGCTCAACGCCTTCGACTTTGACCACGCATATCCTACAGGCGCCGGTGGTGGAGACCTTCTTCAGCCAGCAGAGGGTCGGGATTTTGATGCCTAACTCCGAGGCGGCTTCCAGAATGGTCGCGCCGACAGGTACCGTCACCTGTTGGCCGTCTATTGTCACTGTTGCCGTCGTATTTTTGTCGCTGGACTCTGTATGTGACATTGTTCGCTTCCCGTGTCTGTAATTGATATTTTGTTGTTTTTCTGAAAACGAGGAGTTTTTCGTTCTGGGTTCGGTTTTCGAGGAATGACGCGGAGGCGTACCACTTGGTACGCCGCACAAGGCATTCAGATGAAAGGCGGGCTCAGGGCGGAAAAGAACCGTTTTCCCTATACCGCTACCATTGCCATTCTGTAGCACCGCAGGCATCTATCCGCTTCGGCCTGGGCCGTACTGTCGGCAAAACCGAGTTCAACCTCGCGGTAATTCCCCTTCGCCGCCCTGGCTTTGCCGTGGACCTCTTTCTGGCTGGCGCGGTCGGCAGAAGCGAGCCAGGAGACCTGCTCACCCTTATCGTAAACGCCCAGATAGGTCAAAAGGTCATCAAAAATGTCCTGCTCCGACAGATAAGCTTTGCCTTCCTCCAGCCAACGCTGTATGACCCGAGCAGCCCGATGGGCATTGCCGACGCAGGCCACGACTGTCAGCGGACCGATCTCGGCATCGCCTCCGGCGAACACGCCGTCGCAGTCGGTAATCAGCGAGCGGGAAAGCATGTTGCCCATGCCGTCTTTCAAATCTTTTCCGGCTGCGTCCTTAAGTGGTACGTATTTAGTGACTACAGTGTTCCACTTGGTGATGTCGATCCCCATGTCCTGCGGGATAAACCCAAGGTCAGGATCCTGACCGATAGCCGGGATGACCGTATCGCATTCAACGATGAATTCGCTACCCGGCATCGGTTCGGGGCGGCGGCGGCCTGATGCATCCGGTTCACCCATAGCCATCCGCACGCATTCAACGCCGGTCACCTGCTCGCTACCATCCACAATTATCCTTATAGGCAGTACTTGAAATTCGAACCTGACCCCCTCTTCGTCGGCCCCATCAACCTCCCATACATCGGCCGGCATCTCCTTGCGGGAGCGTCGGTACAGCAGGACCGATTCCTCGGCCCCCTCCCTCAGCGCCACCCGCACACAGTCGATGGCGGTATTTCCGCCGCCTACCACGCACACTTTTTTGCCCATGCCGGTCGGGCGCCCCATGTAGGCTTCACGCAGGAAGTCGATACCACCTGGGAGAAAGCCCTTGTACCCCTTCTCCTCCCCTTCGACACCCATCGGCTTGGAGCGGTGCGCTCCGGGAGCCACGAAAACGGCATCATACTTCTGCTTAAGTTCCGGCAAGGAGATATCTTTTCCGACCCGGCAATTATAGATAATCTCGACGCCCATCGACTGGATTATATCGATATCGTGCTGTAGAATCTTGCGCGGCATACGGTAGGCCGGGATGCCTACCGCAATCATGCCGCCGCCGAACCCTTCAGGCAACGCCTCATAAATCGTGCAGGGATAACCTTCCAGAGCCAGATAATATGCAGCAGCGAGACCCGCCGGTCCGGCGCCGACAATCGCAACGGTCTTGTTTTTTCTCTCTTTCGGCTTCATTTGTGGGAGCAGATTGTGCATCCGCTCATAGTCGGAGGCCGTACGCTTCAGCACCATGATGTTGATGGCGTCGTCCACATTTTTACGGCGGCAGGCTGTCTCGCAGGGATGCGGACAGACCCGCCCGCAGACGGCCGGTAGCGGCATATTTTCGCGGATGGTGGCCAGAGACTCACCGTACTGATAGTTCTTGATCTCCTCGATATACTTGGGAATATCGATGTGGGACGGACACTTGTCCATGCATGGGGCTGTAATTTTGTGGATAAAGTCCGCTTTTTCGGTATTCGGGCCGCAGGCGCTGTTGATATAGGCCAGAAAATCGGCCCGGAAGTGCTGGACAGCGTCGAAGACCGGTACCGTAGCGCTCTGACAGAGGGTGCATTTGCAGTTTTTCAGCAATTCAGCCAGTTCAGCAACCGTGTCCAGATCAGACTCTACGGCATTCCGGGCCAGCACCTTCTGCAGGAGGTCCATCAGAACTTTGGTCCCCTTTTTGCCGGGGGTGCATCTGCCGCAGCAGTAAAGTGTCTGAACACGCTTCATATATTCAGCTGTCATGGCCGGCACATCAACATACTTATCAAAGAGGATAATGCCATCCCACCCCATGAAAGCGCGCAGAGGGCGCTCGCCATCAAAAGCTACCGGAAGACGATAACTGACAGCCTGCGGCTCACCTGAAACATTTCTGTTGTCAACGACATTCCTGCCCCACGTGGAAAAGACTACCTGTGCCACACAAGCCTCCAAAAACCCAGCCCAGGAGTTACAGGACTAAGCAGTTGCAATTATTGGGAAAAATTGCTATTTTGAGTTGTATACAGTATGCATGATTATCACATTAACACCCCATAAATCAAGGGAAAAAGCACAAATATCTCTACCGGATTTCAACTGTTTTCATCTTTTGCTCACTATGTGATATAGATGTTTTGCTCGGTATCAATTAGTTACCATCTGGAAACTCCGGATGAGAAAACTGTTGGTTACCAATTAACCAGAATACGGAGGTCTTACGTTTATGAGCATCATTCATAATCTCGACGAAGCATTTCGCAGGCTCTTTGAAACCAACATGGGAATCAGTGTTGGAGAGCGTGTGCTTATATTCAGTGATACCATCCGGACGAATGAATCTGTTTCCGATAGTGACCGTGACCGCCGGATTCGCCTCAACGCCACCGCCCGTGCGGCGGCTCAATTTGCCGCTAGTAGTTATGGCAGCGGAACTTTTGTTGAATTTGAATCTACTCCGGCATCGGGGGTCGAGCCGCCGCAGGAACTCTGGCGGGCGACCTTCGGTAACGACGCTGTTGAGGCGCTGAAATCTGCCGCATTACTGACGAAGCTGCTTAGCAAGTCGGCTTCTACAAGCGAGATTGCCCGCGCCGGAAAGATCGTTCTGGATAGAAAAAACGATGTAGCAGACATCATCATTGCCATGTCCAACAATTCCACCAGCCATACCCGCTACCGCGCCCTCGCCTGTGCGGTCGGATGCCGTTTTGCGAGTCTGCCGCATTTTGACCCGGAAATGTTCCATACTTCCATGACCGTCGATTGGAGAGCTTTAGCCGACCGTACCGCCAAACTGGTTGAGGCTGTCAATCTGGCCGGATGGCTTCGAGTCACCACCCCGAACGGCACCGACATGATGATCTGCAAGGAGGGGCGCCGGGCTGAAGGGGACGATGGCTTGCTGGTATCGCCCGGGAGTTTTGGCAATCTTCCTGCCGGAGAGGCCTACCTGGCCCCGCTGGAGGGGAAAAGCCACGGAGTGATGATTCTGGAATGGGGACCGACTCGCAAACTGGACGAGCCGTTGCGACTTACCGTCGAGAAGGGGGTGGTCTTGAAGATCGAGGGTAACGACAAACATCGGCAGAAACTGGAGGGAAAATTCGGCGAGAATCCCAACTGCCGCAACATTGCCGAACTGGGTATCGGCACAAACGACAAGGCCAGCCGCCCCGACAATGTTCTTGAAGCCGAGAAGATACTTGGCACCATCCATATCGCCCTCGGCGACAATACCGGCTTTGGCGGCAAGGTCAGCGCACCGTTTCACGAAGATTACGTTTTCTACCAGCCGACCCTGACTGCAATCATGGGGGATGGAAGCGAGCAGATAATTATCGATGCCGGCAAGTTACAGGTATAATCAGCGTTATCAGTTTGTTATTTGCAGTTGCCTAAAAGTCCCCCCCTCCCCTTGCGGGAGGACCCTCTGGGGCCTAAATGGGTTAGGGGGTGGGGGAATTTGCCACATTTGATGCTGACGGCAGCTTCACCCACCCCTCAGTCCCCTCCTTTAGGCCCTTTGGGTCCGTCACCAGAAGTAGGTGCCCTTAGGCAAGGGAGGGGAAGCTTAATGCAAAAACCAAACCGGACACGACTGATTAATTATATTTGTTCTTGAGATTCCTCTTTGGATGGATTATGTACAGAACATCCATGTTTTATACTGCCTGACATCATTTTAAACGCTTTCCCGATAAAATTCATGGAGGAGTTAACACGCTCATGCCGACAACCTTATTCAATTATTTCTATGGTGGGCTGCCATGATCCAGAGCGAGCGATCCGGAACTGTTTTTCAGAACCTGGCGGAAGGAGTAATCTGCTTTGACCGGCATGGGAAGATCGAATCTCTCAACCAGGCCGCCCTGGAGACCTTCGGTTATTCGGCTGCTGAACTGAAATATCGGGACATTATGATCCTGTTTTCAAAAACAGGGGTGCCGGAATCAGACTTCTCGGTTTCCACTCTGATCGCGTTCGACGCCGGCAAAAGCAGCCACATAGTCAAGGATCTGATCGGAAAACGGAAGGACGGTGGAATCTTCAATCTGGATCTGTTGGTAAGTGAGTTGAAACAGGGTGAAATTTACCTGTTTATTGGAATCATGCGCGACACTGAGGATCTTAAAAGATCGGAAAAGGAATTGATCCTGGCGGCCAAGGTGTTCGAAAATATGAACGAGGCGATTGGCGTTACGGATGAGTACAACAATTACATCTCGATCAACCCGGCTTTCACCAAGATCACCGGCTACACTCCGGAAGAAGTGATGGGAAAAAACCCCATGCTAATGGCTTCAGAGCGCCACGACACCGAATTCTACAAGAGAATGTGGGACTCTATTAACGAGAATGGAGAGTGGCATGGAGAACTCTGGGAGCGGCGCAAGAACTCTGAAGTCTACCCGAAGTGGCTAAGTATGGTTGCCGTGAAGGATTCTCAGGAACGGCTCCTTAATTATATATCCGTATTTTCCGACATTTCAGAACGCAAAGCCGCTGACGAGCGTATCCATTTTATGGCTCACCACGACGAGCTTACAGGGCTTCCCAACAGGGCGCTGCTGCACGACCGTATACTTCAGGCAATTATGAGTGCGCCGCGTCTCAAAAGGAAAGTTGCGATACTCTTTCTCGATCTTGACAGATTCAAGAACATCAACGACACCTTGGGTCACAGCATTGGCGACCTTTTGCTCCAGTCGGTTGCGGAGCGCCTGAAAGGATGCATGAGGAGCAGCGACACCGTTGCCCGCCTGGGGGGAGATGAATTCATAGCCGTTATCCCGGATCTCAATGACGGAGCCCATGCCGCAACAATCGCACAGAAAATATTGGATTCGATTTCAAACCATTTTGTAATCAGGGAGATCGAGTTGCATACAACCGCAAGCATCGGCATAAGTATTTTTCCCGATGACGGAACCGCTAATGAAGAACTCATCGCCAACGCCGACGTAGCCATGTATCGTGCAAAAGAGAGTGGACGAAACCATTACCAGTTCTTCGCCCCGGCAATGAACGACAGTTCCTATGAACGTCTGACCATGGAAAACAAACTGAGAAGAGCGTTGGAACGGCAGGAGTTCGTGCTCCATTACCAGCCGCAGGTTAATTCGGAAACCGGCCGGATAATCGGGGCCGAGGCGCTGGTTCGCTGGCGGCACCCTGAGATGGGGCTCGTTCCTCCTGGGATGTTCATACCTATAGCTGAAGAAAGCGGATTAATTGTCTCTATCGGCGAATGGGTGTTGCGTGAGGCATGCCGGCAGAGTAAGGCATGGCAGCAAGAGGGGCTTTCTCCCATTGTGCTGGCTGTCAATCTCTCGGCCGTTCAATTCCGACAGAAGAACCTGACAGAAATGGTCGCCGATGCGCTGCAGACAAGCGGTCTGGAAGCTTGCTGGCTGGAGCTGGAGATCACCGAAAGCGGCATCATGCAGAACTCCGAATCGGCCATCAATACTCTCCATTCACTGAAACAGATGGGGCTGAAGCTTTCCATTGACGACTTCGGCACCGGATACTCCAGCCTGAGTTACCTGAAAAAATTTCCTATCGACAAATTAAAAATCGACCAATCGTTTGTCCGGGACATAACAACAGACCAGGATGATGCGGCCATAGTTGCGGCCATCATCGGCATGGCAAAGAGTTTGAAATTGCGGGTCATCGCAGAGGGGGTCGAAACAAGAGATCATCTGAATTTCCTGAACTCCAACGGCTGTTTTGAGATGCAGGGTTATTATTTCAGTCAACCGGTGCCTGCGGATGAATTCGAGCTACTCCTTATGCATGGACTCTTTGATTGAAACCAAATCATCCTGGAATCAATTCACCCCATAATCATACCAAATAAAGCAATCTCCTCCGCGTCAAATCATTTTAGAGGTTTACTCTCCCCTCCAGCCTGAGAATCCGGCGACACTGCTTAATAATTAAGCAAAAACTACCTTTCCTGAGACTTATTATTCCGCCATATTACAATAACAAGCTGTTGTTATTCGATTTTTAGACTATGGCACGCTCTATGCTGAACCTGTTTCATCAAAGTTATATACAACTTTCGGCAGTGCGATTTGTTGTGGCCAACAACAGCAACGAATGCAGAACGTGCAGCGATGAGATCAATGGAGCTTTCATCCGATCACCGTTCAAAATCAACGATGAAAAGGAGAGAAAAGATGAAACTCAGAAGAATTCTGGCAGCAGCAGGTTTGGTAGTAGTAATGGCATCCGGTCCGGCAATGGCAACCCCCTCGACCCAGATCTGGATACCCTCCACAGATGCAAAGGATTTCAAGAACTTCCACATCGACATTGACAACTACGCACGCTTCTCTTCAAAAACCGATGCATTGACAAACATGTACAACTTAGGTTTGAGCGCCGGGGTTCTCCCGTTCGACAACCTAAAGCTGGAAGTTGGCGTGGATTTCCTCAAACAGGACGTTAAAGCTGCTGACGACCACCCATTCTATTTGAATGCCAAACTGGCCACCCCTGAAGACGCCTTTGGCATCAAGGGTCTCCCCGCTTTTGCAGTCGGTGCCTTTAATCTGGGCACCGTCCCGGCGACCCAGCAGAACATTGCCTATGCCCTCGTTGCCAAAACGCTCCCGGTGATAGGACGAATCTCTGCAGGTGGCTACAACGGCTCAGAAAAAACGCTGGGTAAAAAAACCAATAGCGGCTTGCTCGCTTCCTGGGACCGCAGCATGCCCGAGATTTCTGACAAGCTCTGGCTGGCGGTTGACTACATGAGCGGCAAAAACTACAACGGCGAAATAAGCGTTGGCGGTTCCTGGGCTTTCTCCAAACAGATTTCGCTGATCGTTGGCGCAGTTTTCTTCAACCCGTTCCAAAGTACGCTCTACGGCGGCAAACCGGCATTGACAACACAGATCGACATCTCTCTTCCCTAGCTGTTCCTCCTTCAATCCGGGGGCGGAGTGGGGTGCCACACACCCCCGTCTTTTTAGGGAGTTTACCCCGATAAACGGGATAAGTGAGTTAACTAAATTATTATCAACAAATATGGGGCTAATAATTATAACTCACTAAATACACGCAGACACGGAGGCAGGCGCAATGAAACTCATCGAAGCGATAATAAAGCCATTCAAGCTTGACGAAGTAAAGGATGCCCTGAACGAGATCGGCATCGAAGGGATCACCGTAAGTGAAGTCAAGGGATTCGGTCGCCAGAAAGGGCATACTGAACTGTACCGCGGAGCTGAATACGTAGTGGACTTCATTCCCAAAATCAAGATGGAGATCGCCGTAAGCGACGACCTGGTTAATAAAGTAGTCGAGACAATCCAGAATAGCGCCAAGACCGGAAGGATCGGTGACGGCAAGATATTCATCATCTCACTGGAAGAGGCAATAAGGATCAGGACCGGTGAAACAGGCTCCGAAGCGATCTGATATAGACGCGATAACCTTCAGGAGGAATATAATGAAACTAAAAATTAATCTTGCTTTAATAATGCTTGTAATCCTGGCCGGGCTGTTTTCGGTTGCCGCCATGGCCGAAGAAAAGAAAGATGCCGCTCCGACTTCAGCACCCGCTGCAACGGTTCCGGTCGCCACGGCAGCTTCAGTTCCAGCGGCGCCCGCTGCAGCGGCCACTCCCGCTCCCGATGCCTCCGCAGCTGCCCCGCCAGCCGCGCCACCCGATGTCAAGCCGGTCCTTAATACCGGCGACACCGCCTGGATGCTTGTCTCCTCGGCCCTTGTCCTGCTGATGATACCGGGTCTGGCGCTCTTCTACGGCGGCATGGTTCGCCAGAAGAACGTGCTCTCCACCATGATGCACTCCTTTGTAGCGATGGGAATCGTCGGTGTACAGTGGGCGATTATCGGATATTCCCTCGCCTTCGGGCCTGACCTGGGAGGCATGGGTCTGATCGGTAACTTCAGCAAGTTCATGCTGAACGGTCTGATCATCATGAAGGACGCCGCCAGTGGTACCGTCGATTGGGCTCTGTTCCAGAACTACACCAAAGAACCGGGCGCGATCCCCGAGCTGGTCTTTGCGATGTACCAAGCCATGTTCGCCATCATCACCGTAGCCCTGATTTCTGGAGCCATGGCTGAACGCGTCAAGTTTTCAGCCTACTGTCTGTTCGTACTGCTCTGGACCACCCTTGTCTATGACCCGCTGGCTCACTGGGTCTGGATGACCGATGGCTGGCTGTTCAAGAAAGGCGCCCTCGATTTTGCCGGTGGCACAGTTGTCCATCTCTCCTCCGGTATTTCGGCTCTTGCCTTCCTGATCTTCCTCGGCAAGCGGCACGGCTTCCCCAATGAACGCATGGCGCCCCACAACCTCCCTCTGACCATGCTGGGGGTCGGACTGCTCTGGTTTGGCTGGTTCGGCTTCAATGCCGGTTCCGCAATCGTTGGAGTTAATACGTCGGACGCAGCCGGTGGACTGGCCGGCCTGGCCTTTGCCACTACAACCATCGCGCCGGCCGCCGCAGGACTTTCCTGGATGATCGCTGAATGGATCCATTCCGGCAAGCCAAGCGCACTTGGATTCGGTTCCGGTGTCGTGGCCGGCCTGGTTGTCATTACCCCGGCCGCCGGTTTCGTACAGCCGGGCGCCGCGCTGCTGATGGGCATTGCAGCCGGACTGGTCTGTTACGGCGGCATCCTCTTAAAAGCCAAACTGAAATATGACGATTCACTGGATGCCTTTGGCGTGCATGGTCTCGGCGGAACATTTGGCGCCATCATGACCGGAGTATTTGCCACCGTCGGCGCCACTGGTCTCCTGGCCGGGAATTTCAAACAGCTTATGATCCAGTTGATAGCTGTTGTTGCCGCAGGCGCCTATGCCTTTATCGTAACGCTGATCATCTCTTTCGTTCTTGAAAAGACCATTGGTCTGCGTGTTGACAAGGAAGATGAAATCATGGGCCTCGACCAGACTCAGCATTCGGAAAGCGGCTATAATATGTAGTTCTGTTGCATTTTCTCACATCTTGGGAAGCCGCCCGGTCGCGGGCGGCTTCTTTCTCATCTGGAGCTTCAATGAAAGATTCGGCTGCCAGGCATAGCAAAGACGCTATCATCTCCACAGATCTGCTGCGGCAGTTGGCTTACAACGAAAAAATGGCCGAACTGGGCAAAATTTCTGCAGGCGTCGTGCACGAACTGAATGCTCCGCTCTCAGTAATAATTTCCGCGTCACAGATGATCCTGCGTGAAGAAGGAGTTCCTGAAGCCGTGCTGGAAATGGTCGACCGGATCAACTCGGAAGCCCAGCGTCTCTCCCACCTCACCAAAGGTTTGTTGAACTTCGGCAGCCACGATGAAACAATCGGAGATGTGGATCTCAATCTCACTGCTGAATTCATTCTCGATTTTTTGAATTTTGAAGCTGCCCGGCGCGGAGTGCTGGTACTTAGGCAGCTTGACTACACTCTCCCTGTTATCCGCACGGATGCCAACCTGCTCAAGCAGATCCTGCTGAACATAATCATGAACGCTCTGCAGGCCATGGAGAATGATGGCGGAAAGCTGCTGGTTGAAACTGCGGCCTACGGGCCGGATAAAGTGAGCGTGATGATAGCGGACAATGGTCCAGGGATCACTGCCGATGCGATTGACAGGATCTTTGAGCGATATTTCACAACAAAAAAACCGGGGAACGGAACAGGATTGGGGCTGTTCGTAACTAAAAACCTGGTTGAAAATATGGGGGGAGAAATCAAGGTGGCGGGCAGAAGTGGCGGAGGCACGACGTTTACAGTCATCCTACCGGTAAAGTAACAGATTCTGTCCTGTCTCAGTCCCATTCTTTCAGCTGAACCCTAGCCAACCGTACAGATAACCTGTCGAACCGGGTACTCCCCGCCGATGACCAGATACTCCCACTCAACCTGACTCTTTGCCATGACCGGCTCAAAACTGAAGCAGCTCTTCAAGGAGTGCCGCCCACCCAACCCAGCAGAGAGCGTACTAAAAGCTTTCATTTTGATAGTATTGAGATTTGCCGCCACAGAGTCTGTCACGCCAGCTTCCTTTCAAGAGAGAATGCCTATTTATTAATCAGATGATCAGTTTACTCCCCACCTAATCTCCGAACTTCATGCCGATGACGAAGCACCACGCGCAACAGCAAGAACTGCAACTCTACTTTCCTCCCTGATAATTACTATTTTTGCGCGGCTTTCGATCTTCCTCAAACATCTTTGTTTGTCCAACTTGCATTACCTCCTAACTGCGCTAGACTTGTTCATTGCGGATGAGAACTGAATAATACTTCGCCCTGTGGCGGGAGGGTAGGATGTCTCTGAGAATCATGATAATTTCTGTGCTGGCCGCGCTTTTTTTCGTATCGCTTTTCGGCTGCAGCCGGGAACCGGAGGTCGCAGTGCCACAAATTGGGACAAAACCTCAATTCTCCGGACTGCCCGTCTATCGTTTTGCAGTTCACCCCCTGCATAATCCCGCCAAACTCACCGAGGCATATCAGCCGCTTGTCGATTACCTGAATGTCAGAATGAAAGGTACGCACCTGACCTTGGAGGCTTCGCGGGACTACGCCAACTTCGAGGAGAAGTACCAGGCCCGCAAGCCGGAGTTTCTCCTCCCAAATCCCTGGCAGACCCTTCAGGCCATGAAGATCGGCTACCACGTAATCGCCATGGCTGGAGAACCCCGGGATTTCAAAGGGATCTTCGTGGTGCGCCGGGACAGTAATCTTTCGCGCCCCGCCGATCTCAAGGGGAAACAGGTGAGCTACCCCTCTCACACGGCCTTGGCCGCCTGCATCATGCCGCAGTACTTTCTCCACAGCAACGGCATCAACGTTAATAAAGAGATCGAAAACCGTTACGTCGGCTCCCAGGAGTCTTCCATCATGAACGCCTATCTGAAACTGACAGCGGCTGGCGCGACCTGGCCACCGCCATGGCGGGCATTCCGGAAGGATCATCCACGGGAGGCTGCGGAGATGAAGGTCATCTGGGAAACGGAATCACTCGTCAACAACTCCGTCATGGTGCGCGACGATGTCCCTGCTCAGGTAAGTGGACAGGTCCGTATACTCCTGCTCGGGCTTGACGGGACAAAGGAGGGAAAATCGATCCTCGCAGGAATGGAGACAGCCCGCTTTCTTCCCGCTTCTGGCGAAGAGTATGACGTGGTGCGCCGATATATCTCCCGCTTCGAAAAGGAGGTTCGACCGGTGGAGAAGAGATGATGAAAACTCTGTATAAATTTCTGTTCGGTACGCTGCGCGGTCGCCTGATTGTTGGTGTAGCTCTGGTGCATGCAGTCATGATGGCGCTTTTCATCGGCGATCTGTCCATACGTCAACGCGCCATGCTTCTGAACCGCCAGGTCGAGGAGGCAACCGCGCTCTCCCAGACGCTGGCCATCTCCGCTGCGGGATGGATTGCCGCTGACGACATCGCCGGCCTGCAGGAACTTGTGGAGTCCCAGCGCCGCTATCCTGAGATCCTCTTCGTCATTCTCACGGACGAACAGGGGCGTGTGCTGGCCGACACCGACAACTCCCGGCAGGGACTCTACATGCTCGACCTCCCCCATGAAACGAGTCTGACGCTGCTCTCAAGAACCCCTGCAGTTGTTGATGTCGCAACTCCCGCCATGATCGGAGTGCGCAAAGTCGGCTGGGCCCGCGTCGGCATCGGGCAGAAGGAGGCCGGTAAGAAGCTTGCGGAAATCACCAGGAGCGGTGTCGTCTACGCCCTGGCGGCGATTCTCACAGGTTCGGTCATCGCCTGGTTCATGGGGCGTCTGACCACCCGGAGGCTCTACGCCGTACAGGAGACCATTGGCAGAATCCGCGCAGGAGACCACCTGGCCCGCTCTCAACTAACCGGCGACGACGAGGCGGCAGTCCTGGCGTCTGAATTCAATTCCATGCTGGATGCGCTGGCGGAACGGGATGCTAATCTGCGCACGAGCCAGGAGGCGCTGTACAAACGGGAGGGGGAGTTGAAGGAGGCTCAGCGTCTGGCACACATCGGCAGCTGGGATTGGGATGCTTTGAACGATACGATCTGGTGGTCGGAGGAGTACTACCGGATCTACGGCTTCGACCCGCAGCAGCCACCCCCAAACTACGCGGAGCACCAGAAGGCTTACACTCACGAGAGCGCTGAACGGCTAGATGTTGTTGTGAAGAGAACGATGGAAACCGGCGAACCGTATGAGGTCGATCTGGAGCTGGCACAGCCGATCCCTGGAACAAAATGGATCGTCGCACGGGGCGAAGCCAAGCGCAACGCGAACGGGAAAATATGGGGACTTCGTGGCACTGCCCAGAATATCACAGAGCGCAAAGGGGCGGAGGAGACACTTCATCTTCAGGCGGTCGAGCTTGAAGATGAGGTCGCCGAGCGACAGATGGCGCAGGAGAATCTTCAGGAAAAGGCGCTGCTGCTGGAGGAAGAGGTCGAAAAACGTCAAAAGGTGCAGGACGATCTGGAAAAACTGAATGAGAGCCTTGAACAGCGAGTGGGGGAGCGGACCGCCGAACTGGCGGCCAAGAATCTGGAGCTGCAAAAGATGAACCGCTTGTTTGTCGGCCGAGAGCTGCGGATGGTGGAATTGAAGGAACGGATCAAGGAACTGGAGAAAGAAAAAAACAGGCTGCAAACATAGTAAGTTACAAATTATTTTCTGCGCTTTTAGTACGATAGAAATTTTTAGCAGAAAATTTCGTGATCGTACTTATTCCGTTTTTCGGGGCAGGCAGAAAATAATTTGGCTAACGCACTATCTCTGTTTATCAAGGGTTAGGAGAAAAGTCGTGTTGAACGAGGAACTTGAGGAACGGATCAAGATCCGGACCGCAGAACTTGAAAAAGAGATTATAGAGCGCAAACAGGCGGAGGAGGGGTTGATCCGGCAACAGGAGTTCAGCCTCGCTCTTCTTGAGAGCATGGCGGACGGCGTGGTCGCATGTGACGCTGAGGGCGCGCTTACCCTATTCAACCGCGCAGCCAAGGAATGGCATGGCATGGACCCAATGAGGCTCCCTCCCGAGGAGTGGGCGGAACATTACGACCTCTTTCGCTCGGATGGGACCACCCCTCTCTCTACAGAGGAGATACCTCTTGCCAGGGCCTTCAAGGGCGAGATATTCGTGGATGCGGGGATGGCGATAGTCGCCAGGGGCCAAGCCGCTCGCTTCATCCTGGCTAATGGGAGCGTGATCAGGGATGAGTGCGGCAAGAAACTCGGTGCAGTCGTGGTAATGAGAGAC
>JAQTRC010000130.1 GCA_028712665.1 Desulfuromonadaceae bacterium | reverse complement strand
GTGAACCAGAGCCAGTTTTGCGAGTGGAAGTGGGCCAGCAGCAGTGAGATTATGACAAACGCCCCGGCCACGATGCGCACTATGCGCTCAACGTAAAATTCTTCTTTCATGGTAACACTCCTTGTACGAGTCATTTCTTGTTTGGTGTTTCGTCGACAGTTTTCTTTGTACCCCGGTCCCCGAGGTCGCACGTTGAGGACATTCAGGTTTGCACACCAAAGTATGGAAGGATAAATTTTTGGAGTACAACCCAGAAAACCAGTATGCTAAATAACAACAGGAACTCTTTCATGCGGTAACTCCATTTCACGAATGAATGATATTATTTTCTTCCCAGCATCTCGGCAATTTTTCCCGCAACTTCCCCAGTCAACACCGGACAGACTCCCTTGTGAGTCTGCCTGATGGTTTTGCAGCAGGTCACCCCGTACTTCTCCTTGAACCAGCTATGCAGTTCCTTGGTTAGATGGGTTGTTGCTTTTTTATCCTGCAGTATCAGCCCAAGCGCAACCGTGCCGCCTGAAACCGCGCCGCAGATGCAACCGGCGCCGGAGCCGGCGCCGAAGCCGGATACGGTTGATACCACGTACTCAGGCATATCTGGTGCAAAATGTTTGCGGACGGTCTCCATAACCGCCTCGGCGCAATGATACTGCCCGGAACGGTAGAGCGCCTCCGCCTCAAGCTGACATATTTCAGCAAGTTCCATCCCTTCCAGTGTCGGTTTTGCCTTTTTTGACCAGAACATCAGAGTGTCTCCTCTGTTTCCTCTACATGATGCCGTTCCTTCCAGTTTTGCACCATATAGTACAATATCGGTATGGTAACTCGGGAGAGCGTTGTCGAAGCGATCTCTCCGAACATCATCGCCAACGCCAATCCCTGGAAGATCGGATCGAAGACGATAACGAAGCTTCCCACCACAACCGCTGCTGCGGTCAGCAGCATCGGACGGAAACGTACCGCTCCGGCCTCGATGATCGCCTCGTCCAGTGCCATTCCCTCGCGGCGTTTCATCTCGGCGAAGTCGATCAGAATTATCGAGTTGCGCACGATAATGCCGGCCAGGGCGATGAAGCCGATCATGGAGGTGGCGGTGAAAAAAGCCCCGAAGGCGGCGTGTCCCGGCAGGATACCGATCAATGTCAACGGTATTGGCGCCATGATAACCAAGGGGGTTGTGAAGTCCTTGAACCAGGCCACCACCAGGATATAGATCAGAACCATCACGGCTCCGAAGGCGACGCCCAGGTCGCGGAAGACTTCAAAGGTGATGTGCCACTCGCCGTCCCATTTCATGCCGATGTGCTCTTCACTCCAGGGCTGGCGCGAAGCCAGCACTTCAATCTTTTGCCCATCCGGGGTGGGGAGGGCGTTTATCTCTTTCTGCATTTTGAGAATAGCGTAGACCGGCGCCTCGATCTGCCCGGCCACATCAGCGGTTACGTAGACCACATTTTTCAGATTCTTTCGATAGAGCGTCTTATCCTCGCTACCGCTGCTGATCCGCACCAGCTGGGAAAGCGGCACGTTCCCCTTTGGGCCGGGGACGTAGATTGAGGAGAGTGCGGCAGCGGAGCTGCGTTGCCCGGCCGGGAGGCGCAGATTGATGGTGACCGGCTCCTTCTCTCTGGGCAGGTGCAGAAGTCCTGCATCCTCTCCTTCCAGCGCTATATGCAGGGTCTTAGCCACGTCTTCCAGAGCGATACCTGAGATGGCCGCCTTCTCCCGATCGACCGCGAAGGTAAGTTTTGTCTGGTCATCCTCGCGGTACCAGTCCACATCCACAACCCCGGCGGTCTTGGAGAGGATCGCCTTGACTTTGGCAGCCATACCGGCCCGGGAGGCATCATCCGGACCGTATAGTTCGGCCACAAGGGTTGCCAGCACCGGCGGGCCGGGAGGAATCTCGGCTACCTTGACCCGCGCGCCGTACCTGTCGGCAATGGCCTTGACCAACGGCCTGATCCTCTTGGCAATAGCATGGGACTGGTCCTTTCGCTCATTCTTTGGCAGCAGGTTGACCTGGATATCGGCCAGACCGGGGCCTTTACGAAGGTAGTAGTGCCGTACCAGACCGTTGAAGTTGAAGGGGGCGCTGGTGCCGATGTAGGCCTGGAAGTCGGTCACCTCCGGCAGAGTGCGAAGGGCGTCCCCCATCTCTCGGGTCATGCGGGCGGTCTGCTCCAGCGGGGTCCCATCAGGTGCATCGATGATCAGCTGCAGTTCGTTCTTGTTGTCGAAGGGGAGCATCTTGACCGTTACGGCCTTGAAGTAGATCAGGGAGCAGGAGAGGAGCAGCAGGGCAACCACACCGGACAGAAAACCGTAGCGCAGTTTCTTCTCGTGGATCAGCCTTCCCATCCATTTCCGGTAGAAGGCGGTCAGCCTGGAATCTTCAGGCGCTACGTTCGAGCCATGGTGCGATTCCCCCTTCATGAAGCGAAAAGCAAAATAGGGGGTTACGATGAAGGCGATCAGCATGGAGAAGAGCATGGCCATGCTGGCACCGACAGGAATCGGCCTCATATAGGGGCCCATCAGCCCACCCACGAAACCCATCGGCAGAATCGATGCGATCACGGCAAAGGTGGCCAGCATGGTCGGGTTGCCGATCTCGTCTACCGCCTGAATAGCGGCATCCAGAGGTTTAAGCAGGGTAGTTGTGAAATAGCGGTGGATATTCTCTACTACCACGATCGCATCATCCACCAGGATTCCGATTGAGAAGATCAGTGCGAATAGGGTGATGCGATTCAAGGTGTAGCCGATCAGGTAGAAGATCAGTATAGTCAGGGCAAGGGTGACCGGAATGGCAATGGCTGCGACCGCACCGGCGCGCCACCCCATGAAGAGCGCGATCAGGATCGTAACCGAGATGGCTGCCAGGAACATATGGAAGAGAAGTTCGTTGTTCTTCTCTTTGGCGGTCTCGCCGTAGTTGCGGGTTACCGTTACCTGTACATCCGAAGGGATGATCTTCCCCTTGAGGGACTCCACCTTTTTGACCAGATCCTCGGCTACCCAGGTGGCATTGGCCCCTTTGCGCTTGGCCACAGAGATGGTTACCGCGGGGTAATCGGTCTTCGTGTTGATCTGTAGGGGCGGCGCCTGCCCCGCCTTTGTTGGTGTGCCGGTCGTTACTATATCGGGCGCAGCAAGCGGCGCCCCTACATGCCCCCCAGGTCCCAGACCCATAAATACATAATTGTTCGGTTCGCCGAGGGCGTCCTCCACCTTGGCAACATCAGACAAATATACCGGCTTGGCGCCATAAACGCCTATTACCAGCCGCTTGACCGCTTCGGCGCTTTCCAGAAAGCCGCCGGTTTCTACCAGCATTTCCTTATTGCCGCTGGAAAAACTGCCTGACGATAGCGAGCTGTTCCCCTTCTTGAGAGCTCCGGCCACCTGCAGCGGTGACAGGGCGTAACCGGCAAGACGCGGCGCGTCCAAGGTCACACGAAGTTGACGGGGGAGGCCTCCCTTGATCTCGGTTTCAGCCGCGTTCTCACTTTTTTTAAGCTCGTCGGCAACCTCGCCGGCCAGAGTGCGGAGAGTGCCGTGATCGTAACGATCCGACCAGAGAGTCAGGGCGAGGATAGGGACATCGTCTATTGATTTGGGAACTACCAGCGGCTCGGCGGCGCCGGGAGGGAGCAGGGTGTGGTTGCTCATGATCTTGTTGTAGAGCTTGACCAGCGACTCCTCCATAGGCTGACCGACAAGGAAGCGAACGGTGATGATCCCGAGGCCGGGCCGGCTCATGGAGTAGAGGTATTCGACCCCTTTGATCTCCCACAGTTTGGACTCGAAGGGCTTGACTACCCGCTCCTGCACTTCCTGGGGCGACGACCCAGGCATCGGGAGATAGATGTCCACCATCGGCACCACGATCTGTGGTTCCTCCTCACGCGGGGTCATCTTGACAGCAAAGAGTCCGAGCAGCAACGAGGCTCCGACGATCAGCGGAGTCAGTTTGGAGTTGATGAAAGCGCGGGCTATTTTTCCGGCAAAGCCGAGATTGTTCATGATTATTCGACCTTTGACCCTTCGATGACCTTCTCAACGCCTGACACAACAACGATTTCGCCTTCCGACAGACCGGAAAGTATTTCCTGGCGATCACCCAATGCCTTTCCGATCTTTATGATCCGCATCCTGGCGCTCTTATCCTTGTCCAATACCCAGACCGAGGTCATTGCGCCATGTTCGACTACAGCCTTCTTCGGCAGGGTGATACCGTTGACTGTCGTCCCCAGATTGATGGCTCCACGTCCAAACATGCCGGATTTCAGAGCTTTCTGAGGAAGGGTGATTTTGGCGATAAAGCTGCGGTTTGACGGGTCTACGGATGGGACGATCTCGGCGATTCTGGTTTCAAAGGGAGCGCCCAGGGCATCCAGCATAACCAGTACGGTCGAGCCTGGCTTTACCCTGGTGGACAATGATTCCGGAACTGCCAGTTCCAGGAAGTAGCTCCCCTCGTCCTCGATGGTCATCAAAGGCTGGGCTGGGAAGACGGTAGCTCCCAGATCGACCGGTTTGCTGGTAATGATTCCGGAAATCGGAGCTGTGATCCGTGTGTAATCAGAGATGGTAGAAGCGGCTCTTGATCTTTCCTGAGCCTGTTTGAGACGGGATTCGGCCCTGGAGAGGCCTTGGGAAGCCAGTTCCTTCTCACTCTGTTTGACATCAAACTCCTGACGGCTTATTGCTTTTTCGTTGAACAGCATATTGTACCGATCGAAGGTGCTGTCGGCCAATTTTTTGCGCGATTTGGCCTCGTCAACCCCCTGGCGCGCATCGTCTATGCCTGCGGTAGCCACTGCGGCGTTGGCCAGGTTTTCAACCGCCTCCAGCTGGCCAAGTAATTGACCCTTTCGCACCCGGTCTCCTTCACGGACCATCAGTATACTGACGCTGCCGGGGATACGGGCAGAGACCACTGCGCTTGTCCCGGCGCGAACGGTGCCGACAACTTCCAGTGTCTCAGGCACGGCCGAACTTTTGACTGTTTCGCTGCTTGTCCCTTTTACGACAACAGCCGGGAGAGCAGCTTTATTATCCGCTTCATGTTTCTTCGAGCATCCGCCGACCGCCATAGCAGCGGTCAGCAGTATCGAAACAGTCATCACATAGTTTCTCATTTTAGCATCTCCTTCAAAAATATCCCGGCAACATAATGCACCCGCCCACCCGCCAGAGCATAAGCGGCCTCAGTTTCTACAAGATTGGCCCGAATCTGATTCAGGGCGGTCTGGGCGTCAAGCAACTCAACCATCGTGGCCAGGGAGTTTTCGAAGCGTTTCATGATAAGCCGCACCGCTTCCTCGGCATCCAGCTGGGCATGGCGTGCTACTTCCAGCTGTTTGCCGGCCTCTTCACGCCGCAGATAGCTTTCTTTCAACTGGTATCTGACATCCTTGCCCCTGCTTTCCAGAATCTCCAGCGCGGCTGAGCGATCGGCCGTCGCCCGTTTTAGTTCATATTTGCTGCGGAATCCTTCAAACAGCGGCCACTTGAGGCTAATTCCGGCGATCCAGGCATCATTGTCAGCGCCGAGCGGGGCCTCCTTGCTGTTAAGCTGGTAGGAGGCAAAGGCCCCAACGGTTGGAAAATATCCGCTTCGGGCCAGTCTGATAGCCGCCTCGGATTTTTCCAGATCGGTCCGGGATTGCTTCATATCGATCCTCCCCTCCAGCGTTGCAGTTACAAGCTCTTCATTCAAAGAGGGGACTGAAATCGGATCAGTTAGCTGGTAGACGTCGAAAGCCTGATCTTCGGGGAGTCCAATAAGCATGGCCAACTTCATTCTGGAGAGAGTCAGATTGTTTTGAGCCGAGATTAGATGTTGCTCCATCTCTGACTGATGAGTCCGGGCCCGCAACTCATCAGAGCGAAGACCGACACCGGCGGACGTCCTGACGGTCGCAAGTCTCATATTCTCCCGGGCATCAACCAGAGCCTTGCCGGCGGCATTTAGGCGGGCAGCAGATTTCTGAACATCGAGATAGAGGCTGAAAACCTGAAAAGCCACGTCCTGGCGAGCCGATTCGAGTATCAGTCCGCTCTTTCCGGCATCCTTTACGGCCATCTCTTTCAGTGGAGAAAGTGATGGGACGTATAGTGGCTGCTGCAGTGAGAGGATAGTTTTGAAATCGTGCCAGGCTGGGGGATGGTTGAGGTTGTCGATCTGAAAGTCATTCTGGGTAAAACGACTCTGATCCAGTTTCATCATGAAGGTCTGGGTTGGCGCATTGGAAGCCGCAAAGATCTCCTCAAATGTTAAGGCTGGATAGTAGCGTGATTTTACAATTTCGATCCCGATGCTTGAGGCTTTTGCGCTGAAACCGGCAGCTCTGACCAGATTGTTCTTCTCCATTGCAATCGAAATTGCTTCTTTCAAGGCGAGTTGTTGTCCTGCGCCGGCCTTAACTGCTGCAAGGAACAGTATGGAAGTGATGATAATAAAACTCTTCATAAATAGCTCCATAATTGATATATGAAAAACAATATATATTATGTTTCTGAATGTCAAGTCATAAAAAAACGCCAGGGCGGGTAGCTCTGGCGTTT
>JAQTRC010000129.1 GCA_028712665.1 Desulfuromonadaceae bacterium | reverse complement strand
AATATACAAATGATGGATAATTTTGGGTATAAATAATTACTTTGGATTGGCATCAAAATTCTGCTTTATGAAACCACATGAATAAAACCGAACAACCAGCCGCCTACTATTTTTTAGCTGGGGCAGGGGGATAGAACTGATTTTTGAGGAGCACTCTTTTGGAAGAATTTGGGTCTATAATAAGTTTTACCACGCCTGTACCTCCGAGGTGCAATCGAGGACCAAAAGCGCGAATTATATCAACCTCTAATTTGGTCTTATAAGGAAGGTCCTTGAATACGTACGAGAGCGTCAGAATAGGAATGCCTTTATAACCGCGAGTACGGGTGCATGTGGCATCGACTTCGAGGCCATACATACAGAGTCGCCGCGTTCGGATGAATCCGACAAGGACCATCATCGAGCCTGCCAAAATGATGATGAGTCCGATTGGTTCTGAGGGGGGATCAGCCAGATAAAATGCCCCAAAAAGGCAGATAATAACACCGCCGTAAGACCAGTTGGTCGCTAGCGCAGTCAGCAGAGAAGGGGGCGGGCGTTCAACAGTTGGCATGTTTCCCTCCAAATCAGCGTCAGAATCGTTTTGATACGGTCAAGTACACAGGCCATGATCGTACGAATGTTGCGATAATAGTGTCGTTGTTCATTCTAGTTCACCATGTAAATAGAGGGTGAATTTGAAGGAGGAGCTGTAATTAGCATGGGTTCAATGGAGAAGTTAAACAAAGGCACCACATCCATAGCGTCTCAACGAACTGTATAGCACTTTTACGTGGGAAGCTGGATTCCCTTCAATACCAAGTGCTTTCTTCCATTTTCCTGTCCCTTTGCGAATTTACGGAACCCTTCTGGCCTTCACGCAGGTTGCAGTTGGAATCTTGTGCGATCCAGTCAGTGCTGAACGAATCCTGAGATTGTACTTTCAATGTAACAGACATATTTGTTAAGCAACCGTTTGAGCGGTTACGACGGTTCATAGTCCCTTTGACTGTTGTTGGTGTAACGTATGTACCGCTATAATAATGGCTGAATCCCTTATTGACATATATAAACTTTACTTCATCGCCATTCTGGAAATACTGCGCTGTACCAGGGTCTGAAGATCTCCATAGTCCCGTAATATCGTGCTTGGGATTCTGAGCAGATGCAAACGTACCCGTTAAAAGCACCAAAACCAGTACTAACATAATCTCTGTTTTTTTCATGTGCAGTCTCCTTTCAAGATCGAACTGGCCTTGCTGCTAATTGCGCTACTTACCCTCGGACGGATGTATATCCCTGGTGCATGTCAGATACGACAAACCTTTACGGAAACAAAAAACGAATTAATAGAATTGCTACCAGCAGCATTATGGGAAGTGCCAACCAGGCGATCCGCCTAAACGGAGTGGGTACAGAATGCTGCGGCCAATCGGTGCGGATGAATGAAAATGACATGCCTCTGTCTGGACGCCATTCCAGAGACCATACTATACCCCCCATCAGATAGAGAAACGATGAAGCCACCAGATTTGATCCCCAAGTGAGTGGGTAGTAGCCATCACGTATCCAGATGTAGAGGTCGTAAGACCAACTGGCTGTGAAGAGCCACATGCAGCCGGCCACAAAGAGTTGCTGCGAAGAAGCCATACGCCTGCCAGCCCGGTACAGCATCGCCACAACCCATGGAGCGGTTGCATAGGTCAATATTGACATGAATAGTGCGTCAACATAGTCCCAAGTCGGATCACCCGTGTAAGGAGCAATGACCGCCATTCCGATGGAAGCCGTTACCCCGGTAGCAAGCTTCCAAGGTTCGCTCTGCAGACGCCAGTAGTCACGATGCAGAAATCCGAATGACTCCCGGTGGCGAAGAACCAACAATCCAGCTACGATGCAGCAGGAAAGCCATCCCAACGTATACAAATGCATGATGCCAAGAGGGGGCATGACGGCGCTTCATTCCAATTATTTGCGGACCCAGTTTTCTCCACCAGTATGCTTGCCGGCAAGATCGAAGGTCTTCTTGGACATTTTTGCATCACCCCGTTTTTCAAATGTCATAAAATATACCCCGTTATGGGTATACTCATTGTAGGCAAGAGCCAGCTTGTCGTTAAGTACATATCCAGTGGCTTTGGCCTTACTGTATGCCGATTGGAAGTTCGCCTCGCAGGAGTCCCCGGTACAGGATATTTTGAGGGTCGCATCACTCCGCCCATCAATACCCCAAGAGCCTGATGGATCCCATGCAAAACAATTTGCTGTAACGATCAACACAAGCAATACTCCAGACAGAATCCGTTTCATAGGTTCTCCTTTCAAGTTGCATGACATCATGAATCTAATAGGCCTGACTGATACGCTAACTCATTATGTTTGATTCCGAATAGAAATCATATTTTATTATCATGTAATTTTATAAATCATAAACATTCTTTTTCAGGTAAGATATCAAGTCGTAACTAATTTGCGCAGAGAGAACAGCTCTTATTCCCTGATATTTTGAATATTTGCTAATAACGATCCTTTTCCCGGAGGTTGCCATGTATTACTGGATTTTCCCCCTCATGCTTCTTGTCTCCGTATTGCTTCCCACGCCCGCTTTCCCCTGGGGTTCCCTCTTTCCGGGTGAAACCCATCAGTACATCATTGATATCGCTTATAACCGATTAATAGCTGATCCGGCATACGCTGCCAACCTGTTTCCAACGCTCAGCATGATAAAGGGGCACGAGGGGGTACAGTGGACAGCCAACGGGCTTTTTGGGGTCGGACCTGACGGTGCCGGAATGTCAACCTACTCTGAACATTATTACAATCCAAAGACCGGCGAAGGGAATGGCCCGACCTCCTCAGCCAGACATTTCAGCGCCCTTGTACGAAGCAACTTATCCGGCAAACCCAATACCGAGGCGGGCGGCAAGGCGGCTGCCTACAGCGCGCATTTTCTGGCAGATATGTTTGTCCCGTACCATGTCGTGGGTACATCAAGGAAAAATGCTGAAAAGATCTGGGTTGAGCAGAACACCGTACACCCTGGAACGATAAACCTGGGAATCTCAATCACCGGTTCACAGAAACTCACCTATCTGACCCCTTTCAAGGGGGGCAACAATAACTTTAATACCGAGTTGACCAGATTCATTACTCTTACCGATCCTCCCGAGTCTGACTGGTTTGATCCTTGGTACTACAACGGCAATACCGACACCATGATGATCAAGACCTCAAGCCATGTAGCCTGGGAGGCTATCGCAAACGGCACGCCGGTTATTACTATCCACAAAAGGGCGGGCCAAGGGGTTCCAGGATACGATCCGCAATGGAAGAACGCCGCCATTCCACGTTTCAACCAAAACATCTGGGATGGACAATCACAGCAGGTTAGTAAACTGGCTATATTTTCGGCAACCGAAACGCGTTCACGGCTTGAGACTTACTTTGCAGACCCAACTCCTGGTTTGATGAACGCCATACAGTCGGTATTCAGTATCTGGCGGGCCTCATTTTCAGGTCTGCGGCCGACAATTGCGTACCAGCCTGATGGCAAGAACAGTTACAAGATCACCGGCAACATCGGGAATACTGCGAGCGCCCCAGTAAATTCAGTTCAGGTACGACTCACTGCAAAAGACTGCACCTTATCCGGATCGCAAGAACAGACTCTTGGTCTAATCGGTGCAGGTTTAGGCAAGGCGACAGCTCCATGGAACGTAACAACAACTGACAAACTATGCAACCTCAAGCTGGAGGTAGTCGGCTCCTACCCGATCCCGGATCTTCAGTATGCTTTTGTAGAAACTCTATTCTTCCCCCAGAAGCAAGAACCGGAGCCTGTTAAACCTCTAAAAAAGACAGATTTCCCACTACCTCAGCAGACTATAGTTGACAAGAATGCCAAAGGGGCTTGGGTACTGGTGGATGTTAGTAGGAAGGCCTGGGACTTACCAAACATTAACGACGATGTTATTATGAAACGAGTTCCGGGTTGTAAGACCCAAGATGGCAGTAACATTGAATATACAGCTTCTTCTACTGACAATTCCTTCAGTGTTAAGACGAGCATGACTTGGAACAGCAAATCTGGCAGTAATCGGAGGAGTTGGGATATTCAAGGATCCTGGGACAAGCCACCTGCGGCTCTGATACCAGGTGATATATTCAATTTTGGCTGCTCGTTAAAGCAGGTCAACACTGGATTGGGGGGTGCTACCCCTGTATATGCCGGCATTACCATCGGTAAAGCAGCTTGTTCTTCTAATGGCACTCCCGGCTCCTTTACTGCGGCAGAGAAAATCAAAGTGCCGCTTCCGGATTCTGATTGGGACTGCCGTAATTATGGACGTCGCTGTACGGAAGAATCATTCTTTAGGCTTGGAGTTGATGCACGTGTCAGAAATAACAATATCACATGTTTTACCAGCTACGAACACGGCCCTGTGCCGTTTTTAGCTTACAGAACCTACGTGTACAAGTGGAAACCAGGAGCATCAGGCACTGGATCCGATAGCGTCAGCAAGGTAATAAGCAAGCCAAATTTGACAACTCTGTTAGCTGAAGCAGAGCAATTGATGCTGAAACATGATGATCCGAAGTTGTTGGAAGTGGCGGAGAAGATCATTGCGGCGGATCCATCTTTAAGCGAGGGATACCGTTTTCGGGGCAATGCCCGACGGGGAATGAATGACAATAATAGAGCGAAGAACGACTACGACCAGGCGCTGAAGCTTGATCCTTCAAATGTACGCGCCCTGAACGGACTGGCACAGATAAAAAGAAAAGCCGGTGATTTGCATGGGGCATTGGCTGACATGAATCATGTACTACAGATAACACCAAACTACCCGGCGGGCCTGGACACACGTGCAATGATTTATTATGATCTGAAAGAGTATCAAAAGTGTATAGCAGACAGCAGTCGTGCACTTGCTCTTACACCTGGCAATGCAACCTATCTGGTGCGCCGGGGCCTTGCGCTAGAGCAGCTGAATGACTTCAAGGGCGCATTAAAAGACTATGATGCTGCCCTGGCCCGCTCTCCAGGTGATCCTTACGCAACTAAAGGACGCGCAAGAGTGCTTCCCAGACTTTGACGACCTGGCGGTTACTCAGGATGGCTCGGCTTTGCCTCATTAGTTGGTTGCGTTATCACGTCAAAAGCGCCTTTGCTCCCTAGGTATGTGAGAAAAAGAGAAATCAGACCGAGAGTACCAAATACGAGCAACTCCCTCCTCTGACTTTGAAGCTCCTCTTCAGCTATCGGTTGGCCAGGGTTTTCAGGGCGATAACGGATACGGATTGCCTGGCCTGCGGTGAAAATATATTTGTGACTATAAAGGATCACGGAAGCTTGTACGACCTTACCGTCCTCAGTTTGATATTGAATTTGCGCATTTGTCTGATTTGAATTTTTGGAGATTTTTCTACTACTGAAAGACAGGACTTTTGCATCAACCGATTTCGAAGCGGAAATGAACTGGTAACTCGAAATGGCATTGCTGATGCTGCTATTTAGTACGCCGATCGCGAAAAGACCGGTGAGTACCGAAACAAAGGTAACGCGGTACTTCTTCTGCTTGATTTCCTCCCATCTTTGTGCCAATTGAATCATGTCCATGTGAACACCTGTTTGATCTGGAATGTTTTGAACACCTGTCTTTGAGTTCCAGTCCAGCAATTAGTCGCCCAGTTGCAAAACTTCATCCATATTCTGGCAAAATGAAACATATGAACTTCTTGCAAATCTATTACAAACTGACTCCCCCTCTCTTGACAAGAGGGCTGGAGGGTTGGTGAAGATCCAACATGCTGATTTCATGGCAACCTCCCCCTCACCCTAACCCTCCTCTGCAAGGAGGGAAGGGACTTTTTAGACTTTTGCAAGAGGCTCATACGATAATCAATTTTCGTCCATTTCAGTAATAACAGCTTTAACCGGTTTGACGGTTTTCCGCCAATCAGTATTTCTGCTGCAACTTGGACAGATCTTCGTTGTCCCCTCTTTGAGCATTTTATCCATCAGCTCGTCAACCCCAAGAATCAAGCTGTTGTTTGAGCCGCTTGTAATCATTGCATCATACATTTCTTCCGCGCTGCCAAGGTCTACACTCTTTATAAACACGGAAGCAATTGCTGTAATCTGAAGCATCTGCCCGACAATTCCGGCATTGAAGGTATCAGAGCGCAAGATTGAACCTTCCCACAATGCTTTCTGTGAAGCATCGGACACCCGACAACCCATCTCGATAGTGGCAGTTTTGTCGGACCATACGAAGCCGACATTCAAATTGGTCTTGTCACCAAGTGAACATGTCACGACCCTGTCGATGCCGGTCATATATATCTCATTTGATGCAACTGACACGTCTGCAAAAGCTGCTTTCAAACCATTTAACATGTGACTTTCAAGCGCTTCACCAATGTTCCACCTCCTATTTGCAAATTTGTAGGTAATCTCTTTGGTCTTTTCAGGAATGACC
Organism: Desulfuromonadaceae bacterium; assembly: GCA_028712665.1. Classification (GTDB taxonomy): domain Bacteria; phylum Desulfobacterota; class Desulfuromonadia; order Geobacterales; family Pseudopelobacteraceae; genus JACRCG01. The sequence continues at coordinate 160 of JAQTRC010000129.1, read as the reverse complement.
AATGCAACCCGAAGAGGTACCGGTGTCTCAAGCTTGGGAAAAACAGGGACATAATCTGCGGTGTTGAAATGGTACGTGGTTGTACAGCCCGCAAGAACAGCCATGGCAAATATAACAAGCGCGGACAAATACCGTAATGACGCACCAACTATTATAAAAT
>JAQTRC010000039.1 GCA_028712665.1 Desulfuromonadaceae bacterium | reverse complement strand
AAGGTTGAAGGTTGAAGGTTGAAGGTTGAAGGTTGAAGGGGTTTGATTTCCTCAACTTTCAACTTTCATCTCTCAACGGTCTTTTCTTTCTCCCGTTCCTCTGCCTTTTTCTCAAGAAACTCGATAAAATCGATGGAGCGGCTGACGAAACGGAGGTTAAATCGGCTTTCGTAGAGCAGCAGCGCCGATGCCGCGAATAGGAAGAGGCCGCCGGTCAGGGCGATTAAGGTCGGTATCCATGCGGAATCAGCACTCCCATAGGCCACATTGACGGCAATGGCAAGACTGGACGCAATGAACAGAGCCGTTGAGGTGTATAAGGACATCATGGCTTTCTGGATAAGGGTTGCACGGCGCCTCTGCAGTTGAATCTGATCCCGCAGATGCAGTAACCGCTCTTCGGGGTAAGATATCTTCCCCTCTACGATATCTTCCACCTCCCCCTTCATTACATTGACCCGGTCGAAGATTCGTCCCAGGCGTGCCGAGGTTGAAAAAATCAGCGTCCCGCAGGCCGAGATCAGGACTGCCGGAGTAATCATCGAAGTCAGTATGCGTGAACTGGAGAGCGCATCAAGCAGTTCTTTATCGTGAATATTCATATCAGTCCCTGAACCTTTTCAGTAAATCCCCGTATTCATCAATTCGCCGGTCACGTAGAAAAGGCCAGATGCGACGTACCCTTTCGCTTCCGGCCATATCGATATCCACCCTCAGGATTTCTGCGGCGTCCCGTGAACTCTGGGCCAGAATCTCGCCCTGCGGTCCGGCCACGACACTGCTCCCCCAAAACAGGATACAGTTATCAGACTGCTCTCTGGAAACCTCAAGACCGACCCGGTTCACAGCCAGGAGAGGCAGGCCGTTTGCTACGGCATGACCACGCTGAACAGTGATCCAGGCCTCTCGTTGCCGCTCCTGCTCTTCCGAGTTGTCAGAGGGATCCCAACCGATCGCGGTCGGATAGATAAGGAGGTCGGCCCCGGCCAGCGCCATCAGACGGGCGGCCTCCGGATACCATTGATCCCAGCAGACCAGAACACCCAGAGTACCGACCGAGGTTTTGATCGGTGTGAAGCCGAGATCACCGGGGGTAAAGTAAAACTTCTCAAAGAAACCGGGGTCATCCGGAATGTGCATTTTGCGGTATCTCCCGGCTATGGAACCGTCCTTCTCGAAGACCACCGCTGTATTGTGATACAGGCCGGCAGCGCGACGTTCAAAGAGTGAGGCCACAATTACAACTTCAAGTTCACCGGCCAGATTCCCCAGCGTTTCCGTGGAAGGGCCGGGGATCGGTTCGGCCAGATCAAACAGGGCAGGATCCTCAACCTGACAGAAATATGGGCCGTTATGCAGTTCCTGGAGTACGATCAGTGCGGCGCCGGAAGCGGCGGCAGTTCGAATCATGTTCAAAGTGGCGGCCAGGTTGAGCGAGCGGTCTATTCCGCAACTCTGTTGGATCAGCGCTACGCCAAGCTTTGTCATGGCAGTACTCCTTGCGGAAGCTGCATGGTTACGCAGTGCAGTGAACCATGTTGTTCAAGTAGCGGCAGGCAGTCAATACCAATAATCTCCCGTCCCGGAAAGGCTTGACCTATACGCTCCTCGGCCACCCGGTCATTTTTGGAATCCCGGTAGGTCGGCACCAGTACTGCCCGGTTTATAATCGAAAAATTGGCGTAGGTTGCCGGGAGGCGGTGGGCCTGCTCATCGAAACGGGCAACAGGCCAGGGGAGAGGAATCAGGCGATACGGCGATCCGTCCGGAGATCTGAAAGTTTTTAATTCATTTTCCATCAGCTTCAATGGTTCGTAATGCTCATCAACCGGATTATCGCAGGCTTGATACAAGATGGTGTTGTCCGGGCAGATGCGAGCCAGGGTGTCTATATGAGAGTCAGTGTCATCACCGGCCAGCCGGCCGTTAGAGAGCCAATGGACGCGCTTCGCCCCCAAAAGCGAGGCCAGCGCACGCTCGATTTCACTCTTGTCCAGTTGCGGATTTCGATTGGGGGAGAGCAGACATTCGGCGGTGGTCATGATTGTCCCCAGACCGTCACTCTCAATGCTCCCCCCCTCCATGACAAGACCGATTGTGTTCAGATTAGGGAGCAATGCCCCGGACTGCTTGAGGCGTTTTGAAATCAGGTTGTCATGGTTGGCCGGGAATTTGAGCCCCCAACCGTTGAAGGCAAAGTCAAGCAGCACCGGTCTGTCGTTGAAGATGACGGTGATCGGGCCAAAGTCACGCGCCCAGGTATCGTTGTTCGGTAACTCGCAGATCGTGACGCGTGATAGGTCAACACCTGCTGTTTTCAGATAATCGGCGGCTGAATCGGCATGCGGAGCGGTCAGCAACAGCCGCTCGAATCGGGTTATCTGGCATATTATCTCGACAAAAACAGTACGGACATCGTCAAGGATGTAGGCCCAGTCGGTTCCTTCATGCGGCCAGGCCATCAACACGCCATCCTGTATTTCCCATTCGGCTGGTAATCTCGGATTCACAAGCAGATCCCTCTCTGAATTTATCTGTTTTTCATCCGTAAACCGATACTGTTCATACTGAATCCGGATTAAAACTAAAACCGTCAGTGAAAATGCACATATTTACTTTTTCTCAGTGTTGTCAGGTTTGGTATTTGGAATTGCCTAAAAATTCCCCTCCCGTCAAGGGAGGGGAGGTTTAATTCAAAAACCAAACCGGACACTACTGACTTTTTCTCATTGGGAGGGGAGTATAGAACAGATGCAGGGAGCCTGCAAGGCCAAGCGATAATAAACATATCATATTTGCATAGCATGTGCTCTCCGGTTCCAAACACAGATTGAAGCTCCCATGCTGACTTCGATTTAAGAAAACCTGGCAGTCACTCCAACATTCAAGGCTTGGCCCCTTTTGTTTGTATGGGCCGCTCCTGCCGTTGGCTCTCTTCAGAATTCCTCCCCTTAATAAGTCTTACTATGGCTTCCGAAACTGCGGCTGTTCCCAGTGCGTCTCTATGCGCCACGTCGGCAATAGCTAGAAAGGCGGCGTCGTTACCGTGAGCTTTCAACTTGTCGATATAGCTTTCCGCAATTTCCGGAGATGTCGTGCCATCCATTGTGCCTGTCAGGGCTATGACCTTTGTGGTTGCCGGTATTTCGTCAATCCAGAGGATCGGATTTTCGCTGCTCCATGGAGCCCCTCTTCTGCCTATCCGCCATGCAACGAGATCGCAAGGGCAGGAGACCAGGACCGCAGCTTCAGCCAGTTTAGGGCTCATACCCAACAGTACGGCTGCTGTTGCCGCTCCTCCGGAATGGCCGACGAGTATCACACTCTTCGGTTTATATTTAAGCCGCAGCTTTTCTATTGCCGAACCCACCTCCGCGATGATAGAGCGCGTCCAGTTGTCTGCGCGGCCGTTGTCGTTGCCGGTCGAAAATTCGCCGCTTCCGTCAGGGTAGCCGGGGCGGACCAGCGCTACCGACAAAATGTTGTAAGAGGCAAAAACGGCCGCAAATTTTTCTGCTATCGGGTACTGGTAATTTGCCGGACCACCCGTAGATATATTGCCATGAAGCCAGACAACCATCGTAGCAGGGGTTGTTGAGCCGTATCGCCTCATCAACAGGCATTCCGAGTAACCCGAAACCTTGGTTTCGTAGTTCTCTTCTTTACATCCGGCGCCAACTGCGCCTGTTGCCGTTATTAACAGCAATATTGTTGAAACCAGAAATTTCACGCTTTTTCACCCGGCAAAATTTATATGCGGCCATGTACTGCGTGGATAAGAAACGGGGAGGTCCACTATTCCCTTAACACCTTTTCTTCTCCGATTTTATAAGAGCAGTCGCTTGCTTGTGAGCGGTTTAACCCGCCACAGGAATCTCGAATATGAAGGTGCTTCCTTTTCCCAGTTCGCTCTCCACCCAGATCCGTCCTCCATGATGCTCTACAATCTCTTTGCAAATCGGCAGTCCGAGGCCTGTTCCCTGTGGTTTGTCGGAAAGTATGTCGCCGATCTGCCGGAATTTTTCGAATACAGCTTCGTGATGCTCTGGAGCGATTCCTGCGCCTGAGTCGATAACGCTGATAAGAACACCTTGCGGCGACCGTTTTGCTCGACAGGTCACACTGCCGACATCTGTGAATTTCACGGCATTGGAGAGTAGATTGATCATGACCTGCATGAACCGGTCGCCATCTCCGACCAGCATGGGCAGATCCGGGTCTATATCCTTCAGAAGGGCTATTCTCTTTTTATCGAACAGTGAGGAAGTTGCGGCGGTGGCCCGGTTGATTATATCGGTCGGCGCAACCGGCTCCGATTTCCACTCGATTTTTCCAGAATCCATTTTTGCGATATCCAGTACATCGGTGATAAGCGCAGTCAGGCGTTCGCTTTCAGAAACAATGATGTTGAGATTATCCCGAACCTGGACTACCGATTTAACAACCTTCGGGTCGTCGCTGGTCAAGGCGGGGAAGATTACTTCTTCCTGTTTCTTTTTGATGATTTTGGCGAATCCCATAACCGAGGTAAGAGGAGTACGCAACTCATGCGAAACGGTAGATAGGAAATCAGATTTTGCGGAGTCAAGTTTCACAAGTTTTTTGTTCAGCTCCTGCAGTTCGGAAGTGCGCTTCTGGATGGTGTCGCCCATTTGATTGAAGCTTGCCGCAAGTTCCCCGAGTTCGTCGTTCCGGTTCAAGTCGATACGTGCATTCATGTCGTTTGATGAGAACGATTTTACCGCATCGTGCAGGAGTTGTATTGGATACGTCATTCCCTTGACAAGGCGCAGCATGACGCCGATGCCTATCAGCAGGGAAATGAGCATTGCTACAGCAAATCCGTAGAAGAGCATGCTGAGCGGTTTGCTGTACTCCGCTTCATCGGTTGCAATACCTAAAATCCACCCTGACGAGGAAATCTTGCTTAAGACGAAATTTCGATTTACTCCATCATAGTCTTTAACCCGCAGGCTCTGAGCTGTCAGATTCTTGTCGCCAACCGCCTTTATGAGTTTCGAATACTCAACACCAGGGACGCTGCCGATGTTTTTCAGTCCGCTCTTGGAGGCCAGAAAATCCTTATTGGGATGAGTTATGATATTGCCGTCACTATCTAAGAGAAAAGCATAACTGTTCTGCCCGAAGCTGAAATTGCGGACTGTTCTGGTCATGTCTTTCAGGCTGATATCTGCAGCAAGGACACCGAAGCCTCTCTCACCCCGGTACACCGCTTTTGCAATGGTAACAATGAAATCGGTAGACTGATCGGAGTTAAGCACTGCGTCCTCAAAAGGTTTTGTTATTATTACCCTTGTTCCGGCCGCTACCGCATCTTTGAACCATGGCCGCATCTGAACATGAAAGCTGGGTGGCGGAGCCCATTCCGGAGCGATGTAAATCCGGTTTTCCTCGGCGGCTCCCAGATAAAAAGCCTTGATATTTTTCTGCGACAGACGGACTTTTTCGGCAAATATTTTTTTAAGCGTCTCCGGATCATAGCTCTGAGTGGTTTCGATGTCCGAAGCCGTGCATTCAATCAATTGTTTATAGTTATTGAACCACAAATTCAGTTCAGAAGCATTCCTGTCAGCCATGGCCTGCATCCGCATGTCCAGCTGGCGAGATACGATTGAATGGGAAACGTAATAGGAGGCGGCAGTGACTACGGAGAGCGAGGCGAGACTTATGAGAAGCCCGGAAACTATGTATCTTGCTTTTATGGACATTATTCCGGCGGCCATAGAAGACCTTTCATTGCGAGAAGGGAATTATAAATGTATGGCTTTAAATCTGCAGGACTTCCGCATTGATGTTTAAGCGTATTTGAAGAGCTTTTTCTCACTATATGACGGGGATTTATTCAAGTCAAAGGAGAAATATCATGCTTCTAATCCCTGATAACGATATTTCTCGGTTTTCCTGTTCGCATGATCGAACAATCGTCATTTTGACTTGATTTATCAATCTTTTTGCATTACTAAGAAAGCTCTAGAAAGTGTATACACAACATCATATTTCGTCAGCCATCCTGGCCCAGATAAACCGGATAAGTGTGTTAACGAGAATATTACCCCCAAAACCTGGAAAATATTTTCTAAATTACTAAAGTGAAAAGGAGAATACCGATGTCCGTCAAACCGTTTGTGTATCAGGATCCGTTCCCGCTTGCAAAGGATGAAACTAAATATCGCAAGATCGAAGGGTCGGAAAAATACGTAACCGTCGAGAAGTTCGCCGATAAGGATGTCGTCAGGCTATGCCCCGAGGCGCTTTCCATTCTTGCCAATGAGGCTATGAAGGATGTTTCTTTCCTGCTGCGTCCGGCTCATAACGAGCAGGTTGCCAAAATATTGAGCGACCCGGAAGCATCCATGAACGACAAGGGGGTCGCTCTGGCCTTCCTGCGTAATGCCGAGATCGCAGCTCAGTTTGACCTGCCTGTCTGCCAGGACACCGGCACCGCAACCGTAGTTGCCAAGAAAGGGGAGCAGGTCTGGACCGGCGTCAGAGACGAGGAGTGGCTCTCCAAGGGGATTTACAAGACCTATACCGAAGAGAATCTGCGCTACTCCCAGACTGTGGCCCTCAACATGTACGAAGAGATCAACACCGGCACCAACCTGCCTGCCCAGATCGATATCTTCGCTACCGAAGGGGACTACTACAAATTCCTCTTCATAGCCAAGGGGGGGGGCTCCGCCAACAAATCCATGCTCTATCAGGAGACAAAGGCTCTTCTAACTCCGGACAAGCTTTTCAAATACCTTGTGGAGAAGATGAAGTACCTTGGGACGGCCGCCTGTCCGCCTTACCATATAGCCTTTGCTATCGGCGGCACAAGTGCCGATGCCTGCATGAAGGCCGTCAAACTGGCTACCGCCAAGGATCTGGACGGGCTTCCCACTAAAGGGAATGAGCATGGCCAGGCTTTCCGAGATCTGGAACTGGAGAACAAGCTGCTGGAAGCCGCCTATAAGCTAGGCATTGGCGCCCAGTTCGGCGGCAAATATTTTGCCCATGATGTTCGCGTCATCCGCTTGCCGCGCCACGGCGCATCCTGCCCGGTCGGTATGGCGGTTTCCTGTTCGGGGGACCGCAACATAAAGGCCAAGATCACCAAAGAGGGCCTGTTCGTCGAAGAGATGGACCGTAATCCCGGCCGCCTGATTCCCGATCAATACCGTGGCAAGCATGAACATGGCGTAAAAATTGACCTTAACATGCCGATGAAGGATATGCTGGCCGAGTTGACCAAGCACCCGGTTTCCACACCGCTGCTGCTGACCGGTACGATCGTGGTCGGACGTGATATCGCTCACGCCAAGTTCAAGGAGATCATTGACAGCGGCAAACCGCTGCCGGAGTACCTTAAGAACCATCCTATCTATTATGCCGGTCCTGCCAAGACCCCTAAAGGTAAAGCTTCCGGTTCCTTCGGTCCCACCACCGCCGGTCGTATGGATTCCTACGTGGACGAACTTCAGTCCAAAGGGGGCTCGCTGATCATGATCGCCAAAGGTAACCGAAGCCAGCAGGTTACGGACGCCTGCAAGAAATATGGAGGCTTCTACCTTGGTTCGATCGGTGGACCGGCCGCAGTGCTGGCCGAGGAGAATATCAAAAAGGTCGAGTGTATCGACTTCCCCGAACTGGGGATGGAAGCGGTCTGGAAGATTGAGGTAGAAAACTTCCCGGCCTTTATACTGGTAGATGACAAGGGGAATGATTTTTTTAAACAGTTGGGATTGTAGTTTAAAATAACTCTTGATAAAAAGCCCCCGGTTGCAGATGCGACCGGGGGCCTCTTATTTGGTATATGCCGGGAGAGGTCCTTATTTCAAGAATTCTCGGCGATGGTGTCGGTCTCTTTGTAGGAGATTTCCTTTGTGCGGAGCATTGATGATCTCCCCTCAAATTTTCCCCCCTCGGTTATACAGAGACGGAGTGAAAATATGTCACCACAGACATCTCCCGTATCCTGAATGTCGACCCCCTCTGAAGCGCGGATATTGCCAACGATCCTTCCACCTACAATAATTTGTCTTACGGTCACATCTCCGGTAACAATCCCCTTCATGCCGATAATCAGACAGTCGGCGGTCACGCCTCCCTCCAAAACCCCGTCGATCCTGACTGTACCTTTGGAGGTTATCTCTCCCCAAACAGATGATTCAATCCCGATGACTACTTTCAGATTTTGTTGTTTGCTGAAAAACATTCCAAGTATCTCCCGCTCATGGAGTTTGATTTGTACAAATGGGTGACCTGCGCCTCTCCTGTTCATGAATAAACAGGAGAGGGCATTACTTGCCGGCTCAACTGGCGTCCTGACCCCCGATTTGCTGGTGACGCCGTTCCCCTACGAATGGGGCGGGGTTGACGAAATGACCATCTTTCCAGACTTCGTAGTGCACGTGCGGACCGGTTGCGTTCCCGGTTGCGCCTGTTGCGGCGATCACCTGGCCGCGCTTGACCGTTTGTCCGGCCTTCACATCAATTCGGCTGTTATGGGCATAAACCGTACTGTAGCCATGACCATGCTCAACTACCACAATCTTGCCGTTCCCTTTGCTCCAGGCCGCAACACTGATTATTCCGTCCGCTGTGACATGCACCGGAGTACCTTTTGGCGCTGAGAAATCAACGCCGCTATGAAACAATTTCCTGCCGGTCTGCGGATGTATACGCATGCCAAAACCGGAACTGAATTTGCCGTCAACCGGCCATCCTTCCGGGGTAGCGCGATAGGTATTCAGCTCTTTCGCAAGGTAGCTCTTGATTTCAGATACGGACTTCATTGATTCACTGATCTGACGATTCAACTCATCGACATCTATTGAGCCGTCGTTGTCTTCCTGCTTAACGGCTTCCAGAACCTTTTTCTTTGAACCAAGAGAAAAAAGCTGCTTGAACTCCACCTCCGACGCTTTCAAAGAGTGGATGGTAGTTTGCATGGCCCGAAACTGACCACTCATGTAAGCATACTGTTTTTTCATCACGTAATAATCTAAAGCGTGTACGGTGAGAGAGATTGTGTAGACAAAACCTATGCAGACAAAAACAAGAAGCAGCCCGAACATTGCAGAAGGAATCTTGAAGTTTAGTGAGGTTTTTTGGGAGTGCGGGACAAGCATAATGGTGATCGGGGTGAATAATCTTTTCAACAATGGGCGGAGCTTGAACATGAGACCTCCTTTCTCAATCTGAATCCAATACAGAAAATCAGGTGACAAAATCCAGAGTTTTTCTATATACCATGTTTAGTTGCGTAAATTCAAAGTTTCTTTTGCGATATGTTGCAAATAAATTGTAATCTTGACATGTCGAACTCATCAATAATAACGTATGTAGAGCGAATCAATTTTAGATTGGAGTAAAAACAGCATGACGGACAACGACCATTTTGAAGAAGAAAATGAGAACGAGAGCTTTGCAGAACTGTTCAATCAAAGCCAGAACAAGCAGAGCCGCTGGCTTGATCCGGGGCAGAAAGTTGCGGGGCGTGTGCTGAAGGTCACTGCGGAATGGCTCTTTTTGGATATCGGCCAGAAGGGGGAAGGTGTCGTCGACCGGAAGGAATTCCTCGATCTGGACGGCAACGTCACCGTAAAGGAAGGTGACACCATTGCCGCTTATTTTCTCTCTTCAAGCCACGGAGAGATGCGTTTCACCACCAGGATCGGGGGTGGTGCGTCGGGTAGTTCCCAGCTGGAAGAGGCCTGGCGCGCCGGAGTTCCGGTAGAGGGTCTGGTAGAGAAGGAGATCAAGGGGGGGTACGAGGTGAAACTGGGTGGAACAGCGCGCGCCTTTTGCCCCTATTCGCAGATTGCCATGCGCCGTGTCGAGAACCCGGAGTCGTTGATCGGCGCGCGTTTGACGTTCCAGATAAGCGACTACGGCGAAAAAGGGCGCAACATAGTTGTCTCCCGCCGGGCTCTGCTGGAGGAGGAGCAACGTCTGCTGAAAGATGAGGCGCAGGCCGGCATACGTGAAGGAATGACGGTTGCCGGTAAGGTTACATCACTGCAGGACTTCGGCGCCTTTGTCGACATAGGCGGTCTTGAAGGGCTGATTCCAATCTCTGAGATCGGCTGGACCCGGATCAAGGATGTAAAGGATGTTCTTACCGTAGGTCAGCAATTGCAGGTGGTGATTAAAACCATAGATCGCGAAAAGGACCGGATTTCTTTGAGTCTTAAGGATACCCTGGCCGATCCGTGGGAACAGGTGGCGGAAATGTACCCCGAGGGGTCGTTCCATACCGGCAAGGTGGCTCGTCTGGACAGTTTCGGCGCATTTGTCACTCTGGCCTCCGGGGTTGACGGCCTGGTTCACATCTCCAAAATGGGGGCCGGAAAGCGTATCAATCACCCTCGTGATGTATTGAAGGAGGAGGAGACGGTAGAAGTCAAGGTAGAGAGCGTAGACCTTGCCAATAGGCGTCTTTCGCTGGCTTTGGCCGGGCCGGCCCGCGTTGCCGAAGAAGAGGAAGCCACAATGGCTGAATTTCGAAAACAAGCCGAGGAAGCGCCCAAAGGAATTGGGACACTGGGTGAGTTGATGATGGCAAGGGCGAAAAGGAATAACAGATAACCGATGCCGGAAAACTCTATTGAAGATCCCGATTGGGATAGCAGATGCAGACAATGCGGTCTCTGCTGCTTTGAAAAAATTGAAGATGAGCGGGGCAATATCTTCTACACCCAGACCCCCTGCCGCTATCTTGACGTTGTCAGCCGACAGTGCGAGATATACGAGCGGAGATTTATTATCAATCCAAGCTGCATCAAGCTGACGCCGGAATTGGTCCGCACATTGCGATGGCTCCCTGCTGACTGTGGATACCGTTTTCCAGTCGATGGGCCAGATGAACAGCCGCGAACGATTTTAAATAAACGTGCTTCGAAAAAGTTCGGCAGACAAAAGCATTCGGGAGGCAAAAATGAAAAATGATCGCCTGTATACCGTTCTGATTATGTTGGGATTTATGATCGCAACGGTTTCTCTCGGCTGCGCCGAAAAAAGAGAGCCAGTCGCAGTTTTGGCTTCAGCGGGTCCGATAAAGGTTTATTCAAATGAAAAGAAGGGTTTTATCATGAGCGATAAAGTCGTCAAAACTGATGCTGAATGGAAGAAACAGCTGACTCCGGAACAGTTTCATATCCTTCGGGAAAAGGGGACGGAGCCTGCAACTACGGGTAAATACAACAACCATCATCAGCACGGGGTCTACCGTTGCGCCGGTTGCGGAGTTGACCTCTTCCGTTCCGAGGACAAATATGAGTCAGGAACCGGCTGGCCAAGTTTTACCGCTCCGATATCTCCGGCTAACGTTACTACGGCTGCCGACAACAGTTTCTTCTCGCGCCGGACTGAGGTGCTCTGCCGCCGCTGTGGTGGTCATTTGGGCCACGTTTTCGAAGATGGTCCCAAGCCTGCCGGTCTCCGCTACTGTATGAACTCGGCCGCTCTGCTGTTTGTAGCGACCCCAGAATAGTCGGGGGGGGGGGGGAGAACCGAGGAAAACATATTTTACACTGTTTACAGTGATCGGAATCGCATTGATGGTGACTGTTTCCTGCGGTGCAGCCGGTCTGGAAAAGGCGACATTTGCCGGGGGCTGTTTCTGGTGCATGGAAGCGCCATTTGACAAGCTCCCTGGAGTAGTTTCAGTAACCCCCGGCTATACCGGCGGCAAAATTAAGAACCCGACTTACAAAGAAGTCTCTGCCGGTGGTACCGGCCATGCCGAGGCGGTGCAGATTTTATATGATCCGTCAAAAATCGCTTACTCCAGGCTCCTAGACATCTTCTGGCGCAATATTGATCCGACCGTAAAGGATCGTCAGTTCTGCGACTACGGCAATCAGTACCGCTCCGCTATCTTCTTTAATGGCGGGGAACAGCGGAAGCTTGCGCTACAGTCGAAAGCTGCACTGGAAAAGAACAAACCGTTCCGGGAGGCGGTTGTGACCGAGATAACCGAGGCAACCGCGTTTTATCCGGCCGAAGAGTATCATCAGCATTACTACAAAAAAAATCCGATCCGTTATGCCTATTACCGGAACGGCTGCGGCCGGGACGATCGTCTGAAAGAGCTATGGGGCGGTAGCGCCGGACAGTGACCCCGTGGTGAATCAATTCAAGAGAGCCTCTTGCAAACCTCCCCCCACCCTAACCCTCCCCTCTGGCGGACCCTTTGGAGATGGACGTATTGAGTTTTACAGATTTATACGAATTTCTTGTTGCTCTTCAGGTTGAGGTTGATTTCAAACAGCTAAAAAGGAGATAGCTATGGAACATGCGGTATGCGAAGAGATCGGCCGTTTTGTCATTGAAGCAGAAACCAACCGCTTTCCCGGCAGTGATGAGCGCTATTTCGATGACCCCCTGATTGGTTTTGCAACAGCAACAGACCCTCTTTTCACAGAGTACAAATCCGTTATCGGAAAGTTTCATCTGACACCCGGTGAGCTCGTTTCAGCATCGACTCCCAATGAATCATGGGCTCCGGCAACCGTTATCTGCTGGGTGTTGCCGATTGCCGACCGGACCCGGGTCTCAAACCGGAGCGAGACAATCTATCCTTCAAGGCTATGGGCCCAAACGCGAAATTTCGGTGAACAGTTCAATACCGCACTCCGTCGGCATATGGTCACGTGGCTGACCGGGAAAGGGTATTTTGCCGCTGCTCCTCAGCTGATGCCGGCCTGGCGCGAGATGCCGGAAACGGCTGTTGGCATAGCCTCCACCTGGTCGGAGCGCCATGCCGCTTATGCGGCTGGTCTTGGCACCTTCAGCTTAACCGATGCCCTTATCACTCCGAAGGGAATTGCCCACCGTTTGGGAAGCGTAATCACCGATCTTAAGCTTGAGCCATCTCAGCGTCCGTACCGGGAGCGTCGCGCCAATTGCCTTCACTACCGTGAAGGCACATGTGGAGCATGTATCGGGCGTTGTCCGGTTGGAGCCCTGTCACGCGAAGGCCACGACAAGTATAAATGCCGTTCATATGTGTATGGAACCATACCTGATGCGGTAAGTGCGGAGTATGGCGTCCAGGCCGCCGGATGTGGTTTGTGCCAGACTAAAGTACCTTGCGAAGGGAAAATACCGGCAGGGAGGGATCCTTATCCAGCATGATCCATACTTATCCGGTTTATCCGGGCCAGGATCAGAGCGGCAATAGTCCATCCACCAGTTCCAGCACAACTTCAGCCCGATTGAGGGTATAAATATGCACTCCCGGGACTCCCGCATTCAGAAGCTCCTGCGCCTGACGTCGTGCAAATGCGACGCCAACCTCCAGCACGGCAGGTGCTCCGCCACGCAGATCCGCCTCTTCAAGTGCCGCCATGAAATCAGCCGGTATGGTTGCGCCGCAGAGGGAAACAATCCTCTTGATAACCTTCAGACTGACTACAGGCAGGATTCCGGGGATGATCGGTTTGGTTATGCCCCTGGACCTTGCCGATCGAACAAAGTCAAAGTACAGGCGATTGTCAAAGAATAGCTGTGTAATGGAAAAGTCGGCGCCATTGTCAAGTTTGAGCTTCAGCCAGGAGAGATCAGCCTGAGGGCTTAACGACTCCGGATGAGCCTCAGGGTAGCCTGCCACGCCAATTCCGAGATCTGGGTGGGACGAGCGGATAAAACTGACAAGGTCGGAGGCATGCGGCAGGGTAGGGGAGGGTACAAAGCCCGGAGCAGCATCATTGGGGGGATCCCCTCGCAGAGCCAGCACATTGTTAACCCCGGCGGATGTAAGTTCATTCAGAAAATTTTGTACCTCATCAGGAGATGAACCGATACAGGTAAGATGCGCCATGGCTTCCAGGCCATGTTCTTTCTGCAGACGCGTTACAATCTCCAGGGTGTCTTTGTGAGTACTCCCACCAGCACCATATGTGACCGAAGCAAAGAGAGGATCAAGGTTGCTGAGCCGCTCGACGGCCTGAAAAAAGGAAGGCCACTCTCCATGCCCCTTGGGCGGGAAAAATTCCAAAGAAATAAATGGTTTGTCTCTCTTTATTTTGTCTATGATTTTCATGATTCTCCCATGCAAATTATATAGTGGTCGATTCGTTTGCTGCAGATTAATCGCATATTTTTGCAAAAACGGAAACAACTTATTCCGCATTTGTAAGTATGAACTTAATCTTCAGCGCATTTAGGCAAGAAAAAGTTCGTCAATGCACTTCTCCTGATTATCAGGAGCAAGCCTGTTGAGCAAGAGTTTCTCTTGTCATTATCAAATCGGAACATTAAGATGAAAACAGAAGAAAGAATCAAAAAACGGAGCGAGTGATCTCATGGCAAAGAAGATTTTCATAGCGGCCACCGGACAGAATACCGGTAAAACTACGACGAGCCTTGTTCTGATGCACCTGGCGCGAAAGAAATATGAGAGGGTTGGATTTATCAAGCCGATAGGCCCGAAACCAGCCTTGCTGCACGGCATGGAGGTCGATAAGGATGCCGCCTTGATGGCGCAGCTGTTCGGTCTGCGAAAGGATCTTCGTCTTATGTCGCCGGTGGTTTTGCGTCCCGGTTCGACGCGGCAGGCGGTTGATGGCGAGATATCAACTGACGATCTTCAAAAGCGAGTAATAGACTCCTGTGCCGAGTTGGAGAGGAAATGCGACTTCCTGATTATCGAGGGAGCTGGACATGTTGGTGTCGGCTCGGTAATTAAACTATCCAATGCCCGTATAGCAAAGCTTTTGGATGCTCCAGTACTGATGGTTACCGGCGGAGGATTGGGAAATGTTGTAGATTCAGTCTATATGAACCTAGCTCTTTTTCAAAAGGAAGGGGTTGATGTCCGGGCCATTCTGGCCAACAAGCTGATTCCTGAAAAGCGCGACAAAACCCTGGACTATCTGCGGCGATTTTTTGCGGAGGAGCCGTTCAAAGTACTGGCCGGCTTTGATTACCATCCGCTTCTGGCCAACCCGACCCTATGCCGCATCGCCAACCTGCTGGAACTTCCTCTGCATGGCAACAGGCGTGATACGCATCGCATCATCAATCACGTTCAGATTGGTGCTGCTTCCACCCAGAGAGTAGCGGAAATATTGAAAGATTCAACACTTCTGATCGTAACCAGCAGTCGCGACGAACTCCTTGTGACCATGGCGAACCTGTACCAGATTCCGGCCTACCGTGGAATGATTGCCGGACTGCTGATTCCGGGGGTAATGCCGATCGGCTCGATCACACAGCAGATCCTGGATCGAAGCAACATCCCCTACCTGCGCACAGAAAAACATACCACCGCAGAGTTGTACAGGATAATTACCGAAGATGTCTCCAAACTGACCTCAGAGGACACCGAAAAACTTGCTCTGGTGCGTACTCTGGCAGATGAGACATTTGATTTCGATGCTCTGGATTCGCTTTTTGCATAACCGGCTTGGAAATAATTATCGATCTCCACTTATTTTTTGGGTTGACATTACCTGATTCATTCCTTATATTGATATTCAAGTTCAATAAGGAGGATGGATGATCCTCGAAAAGAAAAAAGCATTCAGCACGTTTGCTGTAAGCAAGGGGCTTAGATCCACTCGCCAGCGTGATATCATTCTAGATTTTTTTCTTTCCACACATCAACATGTCAGCGTTGAAGAACTTTATCTGAAGATCAAGGCCACTCATCCCGGCATTGGCAATGCCACAGTTTACAGGACTCTGAAACTGTTTGTCGAGGCTGGATTGGCGCGTGAAATACTGCTGCATGACGGCCAGACACGGTATGAGCATATCATGGCCGGGGAGCACCACGATCACCTGGTCTGCACCGGTTGTAATGCGATCATCGAATTTGAGGACGAGACCATTGAGAAGCTGCAGAACGAGATAGCTACCCGCCACGGTTTTATGATCAGAAGCCACAAGCTGGAAATCTACGGATTGTGTGTCAACTGCCGTAAATAAAAGTCATTACAGCTGTTCTATTAATTGAATGCGGATTTTTTTTGAACATCAAATGAAAATGAATTTCAAAAGCAGATAAGGATGTGTTGTATGGCAACATGTTGTAATAAAAAAGTCGAAACTCCGCCGGTCGGCGGCAGTGTTAAAAAGGTGGCCCTTGTCGGCAACCCCAATGTTGGCAAGAGTGTACTCTTCAATGCCCTGACCGGCGCCTACGTGACCGTATCCAATTACCCCGGGACGTCGGTGGAAGTTTCCCGCGGCAGCGCAGTAATTGCCGGAGAAACATGGCAAGTGATCGATACGCCGGGCATGTACTCGATCCATACCATTACCGAAGAGGAACGTGTTGCCCGCGAGATCCTCCTGAACGAATCCCCGGATGTTGTGCTGCACGTTCTCGATGCCCGTAATCTGGAGCGGATGCTGGCCATGACGGTTCAGCTGATCGAAGCGGGTCTACCGGTAATCCTGGTGGTCAATATCATGGATGAAGCCGAGCAGATGGGGCTCAGTATCGACCTGGAACTTTTGCAGCAGCGATTGGGAATACCTGTAATCGGTGCAGCTTCGGCGCGTAAACGGGGTCTGGACGATATCCGCAGCGCCATAGCGACATATATTCGCGGCTCATCCGGCCAATTTGTTTACAGTCGTCTGCTGGAGAATGATATCGCACAGGTGACGGAGCATATGAGCGGATCATACATCTTGTCCCCTAAATCCCTTGCACTGCTCCTGCTTCAACAGGATGAAGAAGTCACCGCTCTTTTCAAACAGTGGGATAGAGACGGTTATGCGGCATTGGCCGAGAAGGTTGGCGAGATAACCTTTGATCGTCGTGAATCTTTCCACCTAGATCTTTCGATTGAGCGGAAGGATATTGCCAGAAAGCTGATCAAGGACGTTATCGTGGCTCCCGAAAAACGAGTGATAACCTGGGGCGAGCGTATATCTACGCTGTCGGTGCGGCCGTTAACCGGTGTACCGCTGCTGCTGATAGTGCTCTACTTCGGTCTCTATAAGTTCGTGGGGGAATTCGGCGCCGGTACGGTGGTAGACCTGCTCGAAAAACAGCTCTTTGAGGCGATATTCAACCCCTGGGTTACCGCCCTGGTCAAGAGGATCATCCCCTGGGAGATCATCCAGGAACTGTTCGTAGGTGAATACGGTATCATCACCCTGGGCATCCGCTACGCGGTCGGCATAATCCTGCCGATCGTAGCCACTTTCTTCATCTTTTTCTCCTTTTTGGAGGATACAGGCTATTTTCCGAGGCTTGCGCTGCTGGTTGACCGCCTCTTCAAATATATCGGCCTGACCGGTCGGGCGGTCATCCCTATGGTACTCGGTTTCGGCTGCGACACAATGGCGACCATGGTGACGCGGACGCTGGAGACAAAACGGGAAAGGATTATTGCAACTCTGCTTCTGGCTCTTGCGATCCCCTGTTCAGCCCAACTGGGAGTGATTCTGGGGCTTCTATCGAAGGCGCCAGGCGCTCTTTTGGTATGGGGACTCTGTATGCTCCTCCTCTTCATCCTAGTGGGACTACTGGCCTCAAAAGTTATGCCGGGAGAATCCCCCATGTTCTACATGGAACTCCCCCCCATGCGGCTGCCGCAGTTAGGCAACGTGCTGACCAAGACCTACACCCGCATGCAGTGGTATTTCATGGAGATACTGCCGTTGTTCATACTGGCATCGGTGCTGCTCTGGCTGGGCAAGATAACCGGCTTCTTCGAGAAGATGATATTGGCCATGACCCCGGTGATGGCCTCCATAGGTCTTCCCAAGGAGACTGCTGTGGCCTTCATATTCGGTTTCTTCCGCCGCGATTACGGCGCAGCCGGCCTCTACGATCTACAGACAAAGGGTTTGATGGATGCACGCCAATTAACGGTGGCGGCGGTGACGCTGACGCTGTTCATCCCATGCATCGCCCAGTTTCTGGTGATGAAGAACGAACGCGGCTGGAAGACGGCCAGCGCCATTGGCGTATTCGTCAGCCTGTTTGCTTACGGCAGCGGCTATTTGCTAAACCAGTTTCTTCTTATGACGAGGATCCTGACGTGAAATGCGGATTCTGCGGATATGAGTTTGACGAGTATGAGGGGAAAAATGGGTGCGGTAGCTGTCCTGGCGGCTGTCACAATATTCACTGCCCCCGCTGTAACTATAAAAACCCGCTGGAGCCTCAATATCTCCGGAAAATCAAAAATATGTTGAAACCGAAAACAATATCTGCCACAGAGGAGACAAAAGGAGATTTTAAATGAAACTATCCGAAAAAGCGGAAGAAATCCTGGAGGCGCTCTGGGTGGTGGAAGAGGAAGGGCGTACTTTTCTGGATCCGGAGAAGATCGGTATCCCCCTGGACGATCCCTCCTATGCCGAGTTGACCGGCCACACTCTGATCGTGATACGAAAGGGGATGGTATACTTCCGCCCTGAAGGGCGTGAAGAGGGGAAAATCACCATTCGCCGCCACCGTCTGGCGGAACGGTTGATGATGGATGTGCTTAATATCCGGGGTGATGAAGGAGAATATAAGGCGTGTCAGTTTGAGCATATGCTTAATGAGGGGGCTGACGTCAAAGTCTGCACCATGCTCAACCACCCCTCTACCTGTCCGCACGGCAAGCCGATTCCTCCCGGTGATTGCTGCGCCGAGGCCAGGGCAAAGGGGGATCTGGGGATTGTTCCGCTGACGGAGTTCAAATCGGGGCAGGAGGGGGAGATCGCCTACATCCAGACCGAAGACAACAAGAAGATGCAGAAGCTGATGGCAATGGGAGTTTTGCCAGGCAACAAGATCAAACTTGTGCAGGCTTTTCCATCATACATTTTCAGGGTAGGATATTCGGAATTTGCCATCGATACTAATCTGGCAAGGGAGATATTTGTAAGGAAATAATTTTTTTGAGTCTAGCAGGTTGACAAGGGGATGATTCAGAAACTAATATGTCCGTCATCTCGTATTGAAAGGCTTTTATGAAGGTCATTATCCTCCTCGGCGACGGCATGTCGGACGAACTTTATAGCGAACTCGGCAACAAATCTCCTCTTCAGGCAGCTTTAACGACTAACATGGATTTTATGGCCAGGCATGGGCAGGTCGGTCTGGCTTATACCGTTCCTGACGGGCTCCCCCCCGGCAGTGACGTGGCAAACCTGTCGGTCTTCGGATACGACCCGCGAAACTGCTACACCGGCCGCTCCCCTCTGGAAGCTGTCAGCATGGGGGTTCTGCTTGGGCCGGACGATGTTGCATTCCGGATGAATCTCGTTACTCTCAAACCCCATGGCAGCTCGATCTACATGCAGGATTTCTCCGCCGGACATATATCAAGCGCTGAAGGGCATGATCTTCTGGAAACCCTTCAGAAAGAACTTGGCAGCAGCGAGTTTGAATTTCATCCCGGCGTTGGCTACCGGCACCTGATGGTCTGGCGTGGCGGCAAGGATGGTATGACTGGAACTCCGCCGCATGATATCACCGGCAAGTCGATCCGGGAATATCTTCCCAGGGGAGATGGCGCCGATACCTTGAACAACATCATGAACCACGCCCAGATGGTGCTGCATGACCATCCGGTCAACATCAGGCGAAAAGAAGAAGGTAATTTGCCTGCTAATGGCGTATGGCTCTGGGGGCACGGCAAAACACCTAAAATTGCTCCGTTCAGAGAGAAATTCGGCATGACCGGCGCGGTTATCTCGGCGGTTGATCTGATCAAGGGGATCGGTATATGTGCCGGTCTGGACGTGATTAGCGTTGAAGGCGCCACCGGCTATATTGATACCAATTATCTGGGTAAGGCCCAGGCCGCTCTGGCTGCTCTCGAAACTCATGATTTTGCGTATGTCCACGTCGAGGCGCCGGACGAGGCGTCGCATGCAGGGAGGATGGATCACAAAATCCAGGCGATAGAGGATTTTGATCGTCAGGTAGTAGGAACAGTGCTGGAGGGTGTAAAAAAATTTGGCGACTATGCCGTTCTCTGTTTACCGGATCACCCTACGCCGGTGAAGCTTATGACTCATACCTCCGACCCTGTGCCGTTTGTCATCTATCGCGGCGGAGAAGGGGAGGGAAATGGAGCCTCTTCATTCGATGAGGCTCAGGCAAAGTCTACCGGGCTGCTCTTTAAGGGGCATGATCTGATGCGGGAGCTGCTCTCGTAATTGATAAGGGCATCCGGATTGAGTCCGGATGCCCTTATCAGCGGGCCTACCTGTTCTTGTTTTCCCTGCCTTTGTATTCTTTTTCCCTGTTGTCTTTCTCTTTTGCGTCGTCCGGTGTTGTAACCTTCCATACCTTTTTCTGTTTCATATCCCTGGTTACAGGTTCGGGTCGGGGCGGTTGTCCTCCCCGCTGGGGAGTTGTCATATGTGGTACCGGAATCGGGTTGGTGGTTCGCGTCTGCGGTTCGACGCGTTGAGGCGGTGTCAGATTGGTTGAAGACGCCGGTTGAGTCAAAGCAACAGGATGGAGGGTCCGCTTTTCTTTGAGCGGGGCTGTTGGGGCTTTTGGAACAGCCGGCGCGGGCGTAACCGTGGCCGGTTGCTGATTACGTCTCTCTGAATCGGACTGAGGGATTACGCGCTGGAATCTCTGGCGTAATTCACGGCTGTCCTGATGATCTACACGGGGCGGGACGATTCTTGGCGGAGTCTGTTTGACTATCGGCATGCGTGTTTCGTGTTGTGGCTTAATACGCGGGCTGCCGGCTGAAACCGCTATCGAACCCGCAACGCTTGGGGGGGAGTTATGTTGAGCCGCAGTTCTCCCTTTCAGAAAATCGTTCTTCGGCAGCAGAGTCAGGCCACCGCGAATATGCCGGTTCCTGTAATCAATCGTGCTGGTGTTGATTCTGCTGTTGCTGATATTGACGCTATGGCGTCCATACTGTCCATAACCATAGAATATTTCGCCAGGCGCGAGAGGGGTCCAGGCGATCTGGCTGCCGGTGCTGTACCATCCGACGTAGCCCGGCCCCCAGTAGACATCTCCACGGAGAGGCGGCACCCAACACCACCCAAATCCACTGATGACAGCCCAACGACCGTAGTGGTAGGGTACCCAGCCCCAGCTTTCAAAGGAAACCCAAACGTAGTCATTACCCCTCCAGATCCAGCGTCCGCTTCGATATGGCGCCCAATCGTCCGAGATGATCACGGTTGGCCGCCAGACCATGCCGTATTCAGGGGCACTCACCCAGCTGCCGTTTGAATCGAGCTCGGCCGAATGGCTTCGTAATTCATCCGGCAGATATGAGTCAGCCTTGGTTGAGCGGGATTTTATCCGATCCCTGCCTGTATTCCAGTTTTCCCAACTGTCAGGCGGGTTGAGCGGCAGGAGTTCACTATGCCCCTCCTCAAGAGCAATGTGATCGCCGGCGCGAACTTTCGTGCGGTTGCCATTTCCCTCAACATATGCCGATCCCTTGAAAATAGCCACATCCTCCTGGCTGTCAGGCAGCATGTCTATGCGAAGCCTCGTACGAGCGTCCGGAAGAACGGTGGTATCGTCAGCGTCGATCTGGAGTGAATTATTAGCGCTATTCTGGGCTGTTCTCAGATAGAGTTTGCCGCTTGCCAGATGCAGATGGGTAAAACCATCTTCGTTGGCAATAAGATCAAGTTGCGAGCCGCCATCCAATCTTACAATTGAACCATCAGAAAGCTGAATCTCGGCTTTGGCGTTTTCCGCACACCAGACGGCGTCACCCTCGTCGAGTGGCGTATTTATTGATGCCTGAAGCCATTCGCCGGCATCAGGTGTTCTGAACATCACGTCGCCATCCAGAAACTGGATCCTTAAAGGCGCAATGACGCCTGCGGTTGACCATGCCGGAATGGCGAGCAGTATCAGTATGCATATCAGTACGATCTTTTTCATGTCGGACTCCTTGCTGATTAGAGGCGTTGAGTGACTTGATACATCTGCGAGTATACCGCAAAGAACATGCCGTTGCAAAGAATGCTCTATATCAGAGGGGTTGCGGTTTATGCGATATCTATTCATACCGCAAATGAGGTTTTAAGAGGGCTATTTGAAGTTGTCGATAATCCAGCGGGCGATACTTCGTGAAGGGGGGAGGGGGAGGAAACTAGTAGATCAGGAACCAAATATTTAGACTTGTAATACGCATGAATTGCAGTAAAATACCGAAAATATTTTTGTAATTGTCAGGAGGAATTGTCGCTTGCCAATACAAAAATCCTCCTTTACGAATCGGAAACTATCCGTTTCTCATCCGTAGTTTCAAGCCGAAAACCAGTTAAGGACCTGCCATGACCATGTTCGCAAACGAGCGCCCCACCGTACTGGTGGTGGATGATACCCCGGCCAACTTGAGTCTGCTCTCCGGTCTCCTCAAAGAACAATATCGGATTAAGCTGGCAAATAACGGTTTCAAGGCCATAGAACTGGCGCTTGCCGCACCACCGGACATTGTGCTGCTCGATATAATGATGCCTGAAATGGATGGCTACGAAGTGTGCCGTCGTTTAAAGAGTGCAGATGCGACACGGCATGTGCCGGTGATATTCCTTTCGGCCAAAACCGAAGTTGAAGATGAGGAACGGGGGTTTTTGGCCGGCGCAGAGGATTTTATTCACAAGCCTATTAGCCCTCCTATTGTACTGGCGAGGGTTAAAACATATCTGGAATTAAAATTGTTGCACGACTTTCTGCGGGCGCGAAACAAATTTACCCAACTCTAGCAGTCGCATTATAGTCCCCCCCTTCCCCCTGGTGTGTGAGGGTTAGGGTGGGGAGGAAATTGCGAACATATCAGCCAGTTGCTGCTTCCCCCCCACTAACAAGAGGAAACTTCATATGCATACTAAATCTTCTGTCAAACAGACCGAACAGGCCTCAGAATCCTCTCTCACCCTGGATGACCGTATCGCCATCGGCCAGATGCGCTTGTTTTGCAAGCAAAAGAAAATTCTTCTTTCCGTTTCCGTTGTTGTAATCTTCATGATCTGTTTTTTATGGGGGGCAGCACCATTAGAATATCTGCTATTTATACTGGTATACTCGGCAATTGTCATCATGATGCGTTTGCGTTATGCCAGACAATTTCTGAAGCTCCAGTACATTGAAATCAATATTAACGACTGGAAAAAACGTTTTGTCAAAATTGCACTATTAAATAGCAGTATCTATGTCGTCATCCTGATAATCGGTTATATGTTTGTTAAGCCTGAAAACCAGGGTGTGTTAGATCTGGTAACAGTGGGGGTGTGCGGAGCCGCGTTGGGATCCATGACCCTTATCCCGGGAATTTTTTCTTATTTTTCATTCCCCCCCATTTTAGTAATTGGGGTGTACCACTTATTCAAGGGAGATTTTTATTGCGCAGCAGGTACAGTTATAATGATTGCTGCCTATCTCACCGTATCCCAGTATATTGACAAAACCATAACTCAGTCATTTCGGCTAGTTATCCTGAACGAAGGCCTCACCGAAACTGCGGAGCGGCAGCAGCAGAATATGGCGGCTATTCTTAACAATCTGCCTGACGCAACCTTCGTCGTCGACAGCGAAGGTGTCGTCACCGCGTGGAATAGAGTCGCAGAACTGAAGACTGGTGTCAAAGCGGCTGATATCATCGGTAAGGGAAACTACGAATATGCTTTGGCGTTTTATGGTGAACGTCGCCCAGTTCTCGTCGATTTGCTGTTTGAGACCGAAAGTGAGTTAAGGCAGAAATATGATCATTTCACAAAAGTAGGTGACTACCTCACCGGAGAGGGTTTTGTCGCCGAGCGAAAACTCTGGTTCGAGGCCACAGCGTCGCCGTTGCGCGACCCCCAGGGCAATGTTGTTGGCGGCATCGAAACGGTCCGCGACATCACCGCCCGCAAGAATATTCAACTGGAAATGGAAGCGTCCAAAAACAGATTGAATAACATTATAAACATGTTGCCGGACGCTGCCTTTGTTGCCGATAGTGATGGCGTCATCACTGCCTGGAACCGTGCCGCCGAGCAGATGACCGGCGCCAGGGCGGACGACATGATCGGCAAGGGTAATCGGGAATATGCGATACCTTTCTACGGTGAACGATGTCCGATCTTGATTGATATGATTCTCTCCCCTGACCAGGATGCTTCGGATAGATATGGGCAAGTACGTCTCATGGGCAATGTCATCGCAGGTGAGGCGTGTATCCGCCCCAAAGGTAAGGAACTTTGGATCCAGGCCTACGCCACAGAACTGCGTGATGCACATGGCAATTTCTCCGGCGCCATTGAGACAGTTCGAGACATAACTGAACACAAGCAGCTTGAGGAAGGATTGCTGTCGTCGGAACGCCAACTGGCCCAGATCATAGACATGTTGCCGGACACCACCTTCGTCATTGACAGGAACGGAGTAGTCACCGCCTGGAACCGGGCGGCCGAACAGATGCTTGGCGTCAAATCTTCGGAAATCATCGGCAAGGGTAACTACGAATATGCTATGGCGTTCTACGGCGAACGCAGACCCATTCTCATCGATCTTGTATTCTTGCCGGAAGACGAACTGTTGAATGAAACATACAGCCACCTCCGACGTGTAGACGATATGATATTTGCGGAAAACTACGTCACGTTGCCAGGGGGACGCAAAGTTTGGATCGTGGCGAGCGCTACGCTTCTCCGTGATGCGGACGGCAATATCAGTGGGGCAATCGAAACTGTTCGGGATCTGTCAGAGCGCAAACGCTTCGAAGATGATTTGGCCGCCGCACGCGAAACTGCGGAGCGCGCAAGCCAGTCCAAGGCTGATTTCCTGGCCAACATGAGCCACGAGATCCGCACACCGATGAATGCCATTATCGGCATGTCTTATCTGGCCCTTCAGACTGAGCTTTCCCCAAAACAGCGCAATTACATCCAAAAGACTCATCGTGCTGCTGAGAATCTGCTGGGCATCATCAATGAAATACTTGACTTCTCCAAGATCGAGGCCGGCAAGATGTCAATTGAGAAGGCTGACTTCCAGTTGGAGGACGTCTTGGACAACCTCGCAAACCTGCTAGGCTTAAGGGCTGCGGACAAGAATCTGGAACTGCTCTTCAAAATTGCCCCGGACATTCCTACCGCTCTGGTCGGCGACTCGCTACGCCTTGGACAGGTTCTCATCAATCTCGGCAACAACGCGCTGAAATTCACCGAACTGGGCGAAATTGTCATCGGTATTGAAGCGATATTGCTAACGCCTCAAGAGGTGGAATTGCACTTTTGGGTAACGGATTCGGGAATAGGCATGACTCAGGAGCAACAGCAGAGGCTGTTCCACTCTTTCAGTCAGGCAGATACATCTACGACCCGCAAATATGGCGGCACCGGTCTGGGGCTTGTTATTTCCAAGAATTTCGTTGAACTGATGGGCGGCAGAATGTGGGTTGAGAGCGAATACGGTAAGGGATCGACTTTTCATTTTAATGCCCGGCTTGGTTTGCAGACCGAGCCGAGGCCGCAACGTGTCAGCCGAACCTACGAATTAGAAGGGCTTCGCATGTTGGTCGCTGACGATAGCGCTATTGCAAGGGAAATTCTGGTAACCATGAGCAGCGCCTTCGGCATGGCGGTCGACGAGGCGGTCGATGGGAGTAAAGCCCTCAAAATGATCGAGCTGGCAGACAAACAGGGCGTTCCTTATGAACTAGTCCTGATGGATTGGAAGATGCCAACCATCGACGGTATCGAATGCCTCAGGCAGATTAGGGAAGCAGGGCTTGCCCGTGAACCGAAGATTATCATAGTCACTGGCTATGGCAAGGATGATATGCTGAACTCAGCCGGTACTCGAGGTGTTCAAGTGCAAACGGTGCTGACCAAACCGGTGACCGCTTCGACCCTGCTGGAGGCGATCGGCGAAACGATGGGCAAGGCGCTCATCGACTCCGTCCGGATGGAAGAAAGAGTCCTGCAGCAGAGCAATACCATGCACAAACTTAGGGGGGCGCGACTGCTACTGGTGGAGGACAACGAAATGAACCAGGAAATTGCGCTGGACCTGCTGGGTAGCGCCGGCATAGAGATCGTTCTGGCCTTTAACGGGCAGCATGCTCTTGACGTCCTGGCGGGGGATGCCAGGTTCGACGGCATACTGATGGACTGCCAGATGCCGGTGATGGATGGCTACACAGCTACGCGCGAGATACGCAAAAATCCGGATTGGGCCTCGTTGCCGATCATTGCGATGACCGCCAACGTCATCTCCGGAGAACGGGAAAAGGTTCTTGCGGTGGGCATGTGTGATCATATCAGCAAACCGATCAACGTCATAGAGATGTTCGATACCCTTGCCCGATGGATCGAGCCGGCCAACCCTGCCGACAGTGATACGAACGTGGAGCCTACAGAAAAAGTGTCATTCAATGCACCTCGAAATCTTCCAGTTATCGAAAGTCATGCCGGTATAATGCAATCCGAAGCCCAGCCATCCCTCCCATTAATTCCCGGCCTGGATACGGTGGCGGGAATGTCGCATTGCAGAAATAAACTGGCGCTTTACCTTAAATTACTCTCCATGTTTGTTGATGGTCATGGTGACAGCCCCACGATCCTTGCAGAGCATCTTGATAACGAGGATTGGGAAAATGCCGAGCGGTTGGCTCATTCCATTAAAGGGCTTACAGGCACACTGGGCTCAAATGGTTTGCAGGCTCTTAGCGGCGCACTGGAGAGAGCCTGCAATGCCCGCCAGAAAGTGGCGGCCAATGACGCACTGCAACTTCTAACACCGGAACTGACAGCGTTTACGGCGTCTCTACAGCGGTATTTGGAGCAACAAAATACCACTACTAAACACGAAGTTTCCAGTATTGTCGGGCGATTGCCAGTTGATGTGAGAAACCGGCCTGATTGCCTGCCACAGTTAAGACGATTTTTGATTGAGGGTGACAACGACGCTATTGAACTTTGGGAGTCACGCCGTCTGGATTTTGCAGGATTTCTGTCCCCGGAAGTAATAAAGCGTATCGACACGGCATTACAGAATTTTGAATTTAACAGTGCAGAAGAGTTGCTGGCTGGATTGTTTGAGACTTAACAACCGACAAGGGCGGCCCATCCGATAAACAAAAAACGCCGTGATGTCCGGTTAAATCGGGACTCACGGCGTTTTGTTTTGGTTCAGATCGGTATTTACATACCAGCAAATGATGCGCCTTGTGGATATTTGAAGTTGTCGATAATCCAGCGTGCGATACTGCGTGAAGGGGGGAGGGTAGGGAGTGAGTCGATCGAGAACCAGCGGGCGTCTTCAAGTTCGTTATGGTCGACGACAATCTCGCCTCCGGCATAATCTGCCACGAAGCCGGCCATCAGCTGAGCCGGGAAGGGCCAGTTCTGGCTGCCGACATACCGTACGTTGGTGATCTCGATCCCGGTTTCTTCACGAACCTCTCTGATGGCACACTCCTCGAGAGATTCTCCCATATCGAGAAAACCGGCCACCAGGCTGTAACGGCCAGGCTGCCATTCTGTTTTGCGGGTCAGCAACAGTTCGTTGCCCCGCTTGACAAGCACGATGGCGCAAGGGTGTATGTGGGGAAAGTGCTCGGCGCCGCAGGACGGGCAAATCTTCCCCCTGGTTGCCGCGATCGGTTCTGTTTCAGCACCGCAGCGCGAACAGTGGCGACTTTGACGCTCCCAGTGCAGGATCTGTTTTGCCAATCCTGCGAGGGTCAGGTTCTGAATATCCAGATGTTCGTCGGTGGTGTTAAAAGTTGCTGCCACATAGGGAGTTTTGAGCTGTAGTCTGCTGCTGACGGTTATGGCAAGCAGCGGCTTTTTTCGCCAGATACCTATGCAGAGCGGAGTCTGTTGCGGAGTCAGCCAATCCGGCAGCGCGCCGCTTGGAAGCGAGAGACCGGAATCGGACTGTTCGAGGACAACACTGTTGGCTTGAATGATTACCCATGTCCCATCAGATGTCACTGTATCAGAAGCGGATGCGAGTAATTCGAATTCATTTTTTATGGATGAATAGTTGAAGGGGAGGTTAATAGCTTCTGGATTCAGAGGGTTATTCATGCTGCTACATCTATCAATACTGGAATATTATGTCAAGGTTATCACATGAACTTGACTCATAAGAAGAATATTCCCATAATGTCGTCATGCCTTCATTCCGCCCCGCTCAGAAAAGAGTATATATCGCTGCGCTTCGTCTGATAGTTTCGCTGTTGTTGCTCTGGTATCTTTTCTGCCTGCTCGTACCCCCAGGTTCTGGTAACAAAGTATATGATGTCTCCTTTCCGCCCGGCAGCGGAATCCGAAAGCTGGCCGGCGAACTAAAGTCAGGCGGCGTTATCCGCAGTTCGTGGCACTTTATCCTGTTGACCAGGCTACGAGGCAAAGCGCATCAACTGAAAGCTGGTGAATACAGTATTCACGATGGCATGACCCCCTCTGAAATTCTGCATAAAATTACGTCCGGGGATGTTGACTACCGTAAATTTTCTATGCCGGAAGGGTATTCCATCTTTCAGGCCGCCGAACTGCTGGAGCAGAAGGGTTATTTCAAGAGTGCAGCTTTTCTGGAAAAATGCCGTGATCCTGCTCTGCTCAGACGTTTGGGCCTTCCGGGAAAAAGTGTGGAGGGATACCTGTACCCTGCTACATACAACCTGTTGCGGAGTGGAGACGAGGAGCAGCTGATCTCCCAGATGGTCGGCCAGTTCGAAAAAAAATATGCCGAACTGATTGTAGCGGATGGGGGAGGTGCCGGGTTATCGAGACGTGAAGTAGTGATACTGGCATCGGTCATAGAAAAGGAAGCTGTTATTCCAAAAGAAAAACCTCTGATTTCGTCAGTATTCCATAATCGATTGCGAATCGGAATGCCGCTTCAGAGCGATCCGACGGCTGTCTACGGCGTAAAGTCCTTCTCCGTTAAGGTGAAAAAAGCCGATATAAAACGTTCTTCAACATACAATACCTACCTTAACAGGGGGTTGCCATCCGGCCCGATCGGCAATCCCGGTTTCGAGTCACTTCAGGCCGCCATATCTCCGGCAAAAACCGACTACCTTTATTTTGTCGCCCGTCGTGACGGCACCCACCAGTTTTCTCGAAACCTCGACGAACACAACCGGGCAGTAAACCGCTTTTTACGATCAAACTAGTGCGGTTCCGCTCTTACTATATCGATCACCGTCACTTCTGGTGAAGCAAAAAGCCGCATTGGAGGGCCCCAGGTCCCGGTACCCCGTGAAACGTGGATTAGTGAACCTGAACCGGTTCTGGTTGTGCCGCACGGGATCGGATATTTCAGTTTTACCATGAAATTAAACGGAAAAATCTGTCCGTTGTGGAGATGGCCGGAGAGCTGAAGATCGAAAAGTCCGTTGCTGGCGGTCGGAATTTCCGGACGATGTTTCAGCAGAATATGGTATGTCTCCTTTGGTACGATTGCCAGTAGTTCCCTCTCCGCGTTTATCAGGTTACTACCCATCCCGAATACGGCCTGATCGTCAACACCGGAAATTATTATGCCATTGGGCAGCTTTACCGATTGGTTGCGGAGGAGCGTGAAACC
>JAQTRC010000128.1 GCA_028712665.1 Desulfuromonadaceae bacterium | reverse complement strand
GTTTTGCCCCTCTTCGCGCATAATCCTGATAGCATCGGCATGCGAATTTGCCTTGCGTTGCGCCCGGTCCATGATCAAGGCGCTGTAAACGTCACAAAGCCCCGTCACTTGCCCGCTCCGTGGGATGTCATTCCCCATCATCCCGGTTGGATAGCCGCTTCCGTCGTATCTCTCATGATGGTAACGGACAATATTAAGCACGACTTCGTTATAATTGCCGCTTAGCTTCAGAAATTCATAACCCTTCTGTGGGTGCTGTTTAATGTTGTAATATTCAATATCAGTGAGGGCGTCGTTCTTTTCAAGGATCTCACTGGTGATGAAAATCATGCCGTAATCGTGAATAAGAGAACCGATCCCCACATCAACCATCTCGTCATGGTCCAGATTATACAAGGTTCCGTGTACCAGCAGGGAAAGAGCGGTTACCTGGACTGCATGAACAAAAAAATAGAAATTGTGGGCTGCAACGGTTTTGAGTGATTCCAAGGCATGAGGGTTTTTGATTACATATTGCAGCATATGTTGAACCATGTTGCGGCACCGGAGCTGGTTGGGAGTCATCTCCGGCGATTCAAAAAGGTCAATCACGCAGTTCACTGATGTCTGAAAAAGTATCCTGCCCTTGGCGCTGTTGCTGAGATCATCCCTGGAGAGCATTTCAGCCAAACTCTGCTCCATGAATTCTTTTATTGTCTCAAAGTCGCCGCTTCGAACGTAGAAAAATTTCGTAAAATTTCTTGTAAGACGGCTATAGTCCGCTACAGTGAATTTACTTTCAGCATCTTTGTAGAGCACATAATTGGGTCCGTTCCGGACATACAGAGCCACGCTCGGAAAATGCTCCGGGGAAACGCTATCGACGCTTATTGCCCGCCAGTATTGGTCATTGGACATAAATAATCCTGAACAGATTAGGTGGGAGCTTTATTCAGATCGCTTGGGGTTATACAAATGGCAGTTGAGAGCGTCCTTCACTTCCTGCCTGAATTTGAGAAGAATTTCTTTCTCTTCGCCATAAGAGTCGTTAATGCTTTCGGTGACAATGGAGTGCAATTTGGTCAGTTTCTTGCGATCACTCATGGCGGACCTCAGCTCTCTTCGAAGAGCCGGAATAGAAACAACTTCAGTCATAATGTCCCACCGTATGCAAATATTTGTATTGTAAAAAGATTGCGATTATATATAGTTGCAAGGTGATGGCAGCTAAATTAATCTTATTTCTCCTGGCAGCGAGATTTTGGATCTCAATAACGCACTGAACTCTTCTAATCCTCCGGGACGCCCCACTTATCGATAAAATGGCAATGATGCATCATGTTCTGGACATTCACCGACCCCAGGATTTCATCTCCCTCTTCTTTAGTTAAACCCACTTTCGGCCGGACTCCCATCCAGTAGGCTGCCGTTTCGGTAGGAGTATCCAACGGCCTTGGGACGGGAGGGCCGGGTTTGAAATGCCCTCCGACAAAAAGAGCCGCCTCGTACTGACGAGGATTTTTGACAAGATAAACCTCGACCAGCAAGCCGCTATGCAGAGTTTTTTCAATGATCTGGCTTATTATCTCAACCCCTTTTGGTACGTCTATTAATGACATAATACGTATAACCTCCTTCATCCTGAGTAATATTTTGCACCGCAATTCTCCCACATGTGGAGTCTAAATGCAAAAACAAAAACCTGCAGATCATCAAAAAAAGCAGGTTCTATTCGATATTGCAAATTATAATATTCTGGTAACCGATTCGACAACCGCTCTTAACGCACAGGGTAGCTGGACGACAACTAATATATAGATATTTCCGGGTAGGATACTATTGAGCGGTCCAGCCACCGTCGATCGGAATGGCGGTGCCGGTAATCTGGTCGGCAGCTCTTGAACAGAGAAAAAGGGCCATCTGTCCGAGCTGTTCTATCGTTACAAACTGCTGCGACGGTTGTTTCTCTGCAAGCATGTTGCGTCCTGCCTCCTCGATATCCACTCCGAGTGCCTGGGCCCGGGCAACGATCTGAGGTTCGATCAGTTCTGTCCTGGTCCAGCCGGGGCAGATAGCATTGCTGGTGATGCCTGAGCCGGCCGTTTCCAGCGCGATTACTTTGGTCAACCCTACCAGACCATGTTTGGCGGAGACATATGCGGCCTTGTTGATCGATGCAACAAGACCATGCACCGATGCGATGTTGATGATCCGCCCCCAGCCACTTCGCAGCATGGCCGGAAGAGCATGATGGGTCGTATAAAAGCTGGAGGAGAGGTTGATAGCGATGATAGCTGCCCAACGCTCCGGAGAAAATTCACCAATCGAAGCGGTATGCTGGATGCCGGCGCTATTAACCAGAATATCGATGCTCCCGAAAACGGCAACAGTGGTTTTCACCAATTCTGCAATTTCATCCGGCCTTGTCATATCGGCCCCGTGGTAGCCGGCGTTAATGCCGAAACCGGTTTCCAGTCCCAAACGGGTGATTTCAATTTTTTTCGGGTCGCCAAGACCATTCAACATGATGTTGCACCCCTGCCCCGCCAGAGCCTGGGCAATGCCAAGTCCGATGCCGCTGGTTGAACCGGTTATAAGCGCACTTTTCCCTTTAAGCATTCCTTACCTCCTTATTGCAGGTCACGCTCGACAATCATGGCGATACCCTGCCCGCCGCCGATACAGAGCGAGGCCAGGCCGCGGCGCAGACCGCTCCGTTTCATCTCATACAGCAACGTTACCAGTATCCTGGCGCCGCTGGCTCCAACAGGATGCCCCAGCGCAATGGCTCCTCCATTCACGTTTACCTTGCGGCTGTCCAGACGCAACTCGCGGATCACCGCAAGTGACTGTACCGCAAAAGCCTCATTCAGCTCGACAAGGTCAATATCATCCAGCGTAAGAGCGGCTTTGGAGAGGGCCTTGCGGATAGCCTCAACCGGTCCCATCCCCATGATGCGAGGATCAACGCCAGCCGCACCCCACCCGATCACTCTGGCCAGCGGGCGGATGCCCGCCTTCTCGGCACTCCCCTGCTCCATCAAAAGAACCGCCGCAGCGCCATCGTTGATACCGGATGAGTTTCCTGCGGTAACAACACCATCTTTTTTGAAAGCCGGGCGCAGTTTTGCAAGAGTCTCCATGGTGGTGCCGCCTCGCGGGTATTCGTCTTCCCCTATCATTACATCCTTTCCACCTTTACCTGGGACCGGCACTGGAACGATCTCCCGGCAGAAGAGTCCCTCGCCCAGCGCCTTGGCCGTCTTCTGCTGAGACTGCAGGGCAAAAGCGTCGGCTTCCTCGCGCGAGATTCGGTACTGATCGGCAATGTTTTCGGCGGTGAGCCCCATGTGTATATCGTAGAATGCATCAGTAAGAGCATCCTTAAGAAGCATGTCCTCCAGGACGCCGTTCCCCATCCTGTAGCCGCTTCGTGCCTTATTAAGCAGATAGGGAGCGCGACTCATGCTCTCCATTCCGCCGGCGACGATCATATCCGCTTCTCCGGCGGCAATTGCCAGAGCTCCGAGTGTAATGCTTTTAAGGCCGGAACCGCAGAGCTTGTTAACGGTGTAAGATGGGACATATTCAGGAATTCCGGCGCCGATCGCCGCCTGGCGGGCCGGATTTTGTCCGCACCCGGCCTGCAGAATCTGCCCCATGATGACCTCTTCGACTTGCTCTCCAAATGCTCCGGCCCTTTGAACGACTTCGTTGATTACCAACTGGCCGAGTTGTGATGCGGGTACGGAAGCAAGTGATCCACTAAAAGAGGCTATCGGGGTCCGGGCTGCTGAGGCTATGACTACGTTGCGCATGAAAGGATCCCTTTTAAAACTCTACTCTACGGAATAATCAGCTTGGGCTCTGTACATGCCTGAATATCGGCCGGAGTATAACCCGGCGCAGTCTCGACCAGAGTTAAACCCTCCGGTCTGACATCCAGTACGGCGCGGTCGGTTATGATCCTGTTGATCACCCCCTTGCCGGTCAAGGGCAACGTGCAGCGGTTAAGGATCTTGGTTTCGCCCTGTTTGTTGCAATGCTCCATCAGCACCACGATCTTCCTGGCACCATGCACCAGGTCCATGGCTCCTCCCATGCCCTTCACCATCTTGCCAGGGATAACCCAGTTGGCCAGGTCGCCCGAGGCGGAAGCTTCCATACCTCCCAGTATCGCGAGGTCAATATGTCCGCCGCGAATCATGGCAAAAGATTCAGCGCTGCTGAAGATGCTGGAGCCCGGAATCATTGTTATCGTCTCTTTGCCGGCATTGATCAGGTCGGGGTCAAGTTCCTCCTCGAGCGGGTAGGGGCCGATTCCCAGCAGGCCGTTTTCGGACTGCAGAACCACCTGTTTCCCCTTGGGAATGTAGTTGGCTACCAATGTCGGCATGCCAATACCAAGATTTACGTAATATCCGTCTTCTATCTCCTCGGCGGCCCTCTGGGCCATCTCCTCGCGTGTCAATGCCATTTTCAACTCCTCTCTATTTTCTGACTGTGCGGCGCTCAACCCGCTTTTCATGGCCTCTGCAGGCGATTATGCGTTGTACGTAAACGCTGGGAGTATGTATCTGATCCGGGTCCAGTTCGCCGGTTTCAACCAGCTCCTCAACTTCTGCAATCGTGATCCGACCGGCAGCAGCCATCATCGGGTTGAAATTACGTGCGGTCCTGCGGTAGACCAGATTGCCGAAACGATCACCTTTCCACGCCTTGATAATTGAAAAATCGGCTCTCAAGCCGGTTTCAAGCAGATACTCCTTGTCGCCGAAGAGGCGTGTTTCACGTCCGTCGGCAATCGGTGTGCCTACTCCGGCCGGGGTGTAAAAAGCAGGAATTCCGGCGCCGCCAGCTCTTATCCGCTCCGCCAGAGTGCCCTGAGGAACGAGTTCCACCTCCAGTTCGCCTGCCAGATACTGGCGTTCGAACTCCTTGTTTTCTCCAACATAGGAGGAGACCATTTTCCTGATCTGTTTGTTCTCGAGCAGGATGCCAAGTCCCCACTCATCCACGCCGCAGTTATTGGAAATGACTGTTAGATCGCGTACTCCAGAGTCACGCAGCCCCTGGATAAGTTTTTCCGGAATCCCGACCAGGCCGAAGCCTCCCGCCATGATGCTGGCGCCGTCATGAATCCCCTCCAGCGCCTCTTGAATGCTTGTACATACTACCGCCATGTTTTGCCTCCTCATTTTTTACAAATATAGAAAAAAATAGATACTTTACAGCGACCGCCTAAGTAATCTGCCAAGCTCCCCGACAAACCCTCTCCGGAAAACCAGAACACAGATCACAAAGATTCCACCGATAATGACGGTTATCCAGGAGCCGACAGAACTCAATTCCGACTGGAGCGTGACCACGGTGAAGGCGCCGACCAGGGGGCCCAGCACCGTGCCTAGCCCCCCCAGAAGAGTCATCAGAACCACCTCTCCGGAGGTATGCCAGCTGACATCCGTTAATGAAGCGAGCTGAAATACAAGCGATTTCAGAGAGCCTGCCATTCCGGCAAGTGCTGCAGAGATCACGAAGGCGATCAACTTGAATTTCTCTACCTTGTACCCCAGCGATACGGCCCGTGGTTCATTCTCCCTGATAGCTTTCAGGACCTGCCCGAAAGGTGAATGAATCGTCCGGTGGATGATCCAGAAACCGAGACAGAACATTGCAAAGATGAAATAGTACAGGTTAAGGCCGAGAGGACTGCCATTGATAGTATAGTGATGCCCCAGATCAATAATCCCGAAGAGATTGCCACGGGGAATTCCCTGCAGTCCATCCTCACCTCCGGTGAAGGGCGCCTTCAGTGCCACGAAATATACGATCTGCGCCAGGGCCAGGGTGACCATTGCAAAGTAGATCCCCTGCCGCCGGATCGCCAGGCTCCCTACAATATACCCCAGCAAAGCAGCGAAGAGCGTGCCTCCCAGAACTCCTAATTCAGGCGTAAGGCCGCTGATTTTGACCAGATGCCCCGTAATATAGGATGCACCGCCAAAAAATGCAGCATGACCGAAAGAGAGAAGCCCGGTGTAGCCAAGCAGGAGATTGAAGGCAGAGGCGAACAGCGCAAAACAGAGCAGCTTCATCAGGAACACCGGGTAGACCACAAACGGCGCCAGCAGGCCAAGGATTATAAGAGCGATCCAGATATTCTTGTTCATTTACGACTCCCTGCCGAACAGGCCCGCCGGTTTGATCAACAGAACAATAACCATGATCAGGAATATGACAGTGCCGGAGGCTGGCGCATACACAACCTTGGTAAATCCTTCCACCATTCCAAGCAACAGGCCGGTAACGATCGACCCCATGATCGATCCCATTCCGCCTATTACAACTACCGCAAATACAGTAATAATCATCTCGGCCCCCATGACCGGGCTGACCGAATAGATCGGCGCGGCAAGCACCCCGGCAAAGGCGGCCAAGGCTACGCCATAGCCGTAGGTCAGCGTGATCATCAGCGGCACATTTACGCCGAAAGCCTTTACCAGCTCCGGATTCTCAGTGCCGGCGCGCAGGTAGGAACCTAGTTTTGTCCTCTCGATAACATACCAGGTGCTGAAGCAGACAGCCAAGGAGATGACAATAACCCAGAGACGGTATTTCGGGAACATCATGAAGCCGAGATTAACCGCGCCATTCAAAATTTCCGGTTTAGCGTCGTACGGATCTCCGGACACATTGAAATAATTGGTAAAAACACCTTGAATAATGAGCGCCAATCCGAAAGTGAGCAGCAGGCCGTACAAGTGGTCAAACTTAT
>JAQTRC010000038.1 GCA_028712665.1 Desulfuromonadaceae bacterium | reverse complement strand
CATTGTTCGCCTTGCATTCGACAACAACAAGCGGGTTTTCTTTACTTTTTCTATCGGCGACTGTGTGCCAAAGGACGATGTCTGCGCGGGCATTAGCGGTGCCACGGGCGCCGGGCGGCGTCATCTCCTCTTCCATCTGCTCAATGGAATATTCATATTCATTGACCAGAGCGCAGACATATTCCTGGCGGACCCGCTCTTCCGGAGTTTCCACCAGCCACTTCTGCCGAATGTGGCTCCAGATTTTGCCATTGGAATCCCTGCGGATTTCAAGTGTTCCCAAAGTAGTTTGTGTCTTTGTTTTTTTCATGACGGTACGATACCTTTCGGAACTTACTCCCAAATATTTCTGGCAGATTATACGCAGGGCAGGCAAGCAAGCAAGAAAAAAGGCGGGGGTCACGCCCCGCCTTTAAGATTAACCTCACACAAAATATTTTCGCCCCGATGTCATGCGCTCTGCCAATCACAACCCTCTTTGGGGCATTTCAGAAACTCCCCCTTCTTCTTGTAGACCTTCTTCACCAAAAGCGGGAAACCGCACTTCGGGCACGGCTTTTCTACCGGCAGGTCCCATAGGGCGAATTTGCACTGCGGGTAACGGTTGCAGGAGTAGAATATCTTCCCGAAACGCGATTTTTTCTCCGTCAGTTCACCTTCCTTGCATTCCGGACAGGCTACGCCCGTACTTTTTGGTTTGATCAAAGGCTGGATGTTTTTGCAGGCAGGATAGCCGGAACAGGCCAGATATTTTCCGAAACGACCATCCTTTATCAGCATCGGCTGGCCGCACTTCTCGCATTTTTCGTCCGAAACAACAGGTTCGGCAACCTCTCCGCCACCTTCCGACTCGACGTTGCGGGTATATTTGCACCCCTCCTGAAAGCCTGAGCAGGCTATGAACTTGCCCCGTTTTCCGAGTTTCACGACCAGAGGTTTGCCGCATTCCGGGCAGGCCTCATCGGTCGCCTCTGTCGTCAGGTCGGATTTGCTGACCTCCCCCTCTTTCTGTTTGAGCAGTGCAATAAAAGGTTCCCAGAACTCCTTCAACAGCGGTTTCCACTGTTTTTCACCACGTGATACCTGATCCAGCTCTTCTTCCAGTCCGGCGGTAAAGTTATAATCGACGTACTTCTGGAAATGAGCCGTTAAGAGGTCGCTAACCACCATACCGACATCTTCCGGAAAGAAGCGCTTCTTGTCGAGACGGGCATATTTCCTCTCCACAAGCGTATTCATGATCGAAGCGAAGGTTGATGGTCGGCCAATACCGTACTCCTCCAAAGTCTTGACCAGGGTCGCCTCGGTATATCGCGGCGGCGGCTGGGTGAAGTGCTGCTCGGGGAGAATTTCATGCAGCTTCAGCGCGGCCCCTTCACTCAAGGCCGGCAGCAACCCCTCTTTTTCTTCATCCTGATCATCCACCCCTTCGATGTATAGTTTCATGAAACCGGGAAAACGAATAACTGTGCCGGCGGCACGCAACCCGGCTCTGCTTGCCCTGGCGAATGGTCCGGCAGCGGGTGGTTTGGCGATGACAGCGGAGATATCGACAGATGTCTGATCAAGTAGCGCCTCGGCCATCTGGCAAGCTACGGTCCGCTTCCAGATCAGTTCATACAATTTGTACAGGTCAGGGGTCAGATACTTCCGGAGTTCTGAGGGGGTCTTGGCTATATATGTTGGCCGGATGGCCTCATGCGCTTCCTGGGCGTTTTTTGATTTTGTTTTGAATATCCGCGGCTTTGAGAGAGCATATTCTTTTCCGTACGCGGCGGAGATAACGTCATGAGCATCTTTCAAAGCCAGGGTTGAAAGATTGACGCTGTCGGTACGCATGTAGGTAATCAGACCGACAGTACCTTCGGCTCCAATATCAATCCCTTCATAGAGCTTCTGCGCAGACGACATGGTCTTCTTGGCTGAGAAGCCGAGCTTGCGCGATGCTTCCTGCTGCAGGGTCGAAGTCGTGAATGGTGGTGACGGGTTGCGTTTCTTCTCGGTTTTTGTAATCTTCTCGACACGAAAACTGCCGGATTTAAGGGCGGATTTCAGACCATCCGCAATCTCGGCATCAGGGATGTCGAATTTGCCCAGTTTTTTGCCTCCTACATCCACCAGTCCGGCTTTGAACTCCTGCCCAGGAGAGACTCCCAGTCGCGCGGCTACACTCCAGTACTCCTGTTCTTTGAATGCCTGGATCTCTTTCTCGCGTTCACAGACCAGTCGCAGAGCCACCGACTGGACGCGACCGGCCGAAAGCCCGTAGCGTATTTTTTTCCAGAGGAACGGCGAGAGATTAAAACCTACCAAATAGTCCAGAACCGAGCGAGCCTGCTGGGCATCAACCAGTTCGATGGCTATCTTGCGAGGATGGTTGACGGCATGAATGATGGCGTCTTTGGTTATCTCGTGGAATACAACACGTTGGATCTCGATGCCGGGGTTCTTTTTATTCAGCCCCAGTGCGGCCAGCAGGTGCCAGGAAATGGCCTCTCCCTCACGGTCGGGGTCAGTCGCCAACAGCAGTTTATCCGCACCCTTGAGCGCCTGCTTGATTGCGTCGATATGCTTCTTGCTCTCCGGCAGGACATGGTACTTGGGCTCAAAACCCTTCTCGATATCCACCGAGCCCTGTTTACTGGGAAGAGCACGTACATGACCGAACGAAGCCAGGACTTTATAGTCCGGCCCCAGAAATTTTTCTATTGTTTTCCCCTTGGCAGGAGATTCGACGATAACTAGGTTTTTCGGCATGATCTGCACAATTCCTTTTTCTATTTAAATAAATATTTCAGAGTGTTACATAGCTATTTCGCCACGGCGTAGTGCGTTCCGGGCAGAGGCGTTACCGCCCCTTTCAGTTCAAGGTGCAGTAACATAGAGGAAACCTCCCCTGCTGTCAATTCCGTTTGGGCGATGATGTCATCAATGTGCAGCGGCGAACGCGCCAGTAATTCAAAAATGGCCGCCTCTTTCGGCGACAGGGCAAAGGTGCGCGGCGACTTTTCAAGCAACGGCAAATCCTTCGCAGCCTGGTCACGCCCCGGAAGCTCCTCCAGAATATCCTCAACGCAGTCAACCAGTTTGGCCCCCTGCTTGATAAGCCCGTTGCAGCCGCGGCTCGATACGAATGAGACATTTCCGGGTACGGCAAAAACGTCCCGGCCATGCTCCAGAGCGTACTGGGCGGTAATCAGGGAACCGCTTTTCTCAGCCGCTTCCACAACCAGAACCCCTCGGGATAAGCCGCTTATGATCCGGTTACGGCGCGGGAAGTTCTCTGCAAGAGGCAATGTCCCCAAAGGAAATTCTGAAACCAGACACCCTTTTTGAGCCATTTCCTCGAAGAGTTTGCGGTTTTCCGGTGGATATACCCTGTCGATGCCGCAACCAAGGACACCGATGCTTCTGCCACCCGCCAGAAGTGCGCCTTTGTGGGCCGCCGTATCAACCCCCCTGGCCATACCCGACACAACGCAAACGCCATGGCTGGCGAGCGCCCCGGAAAGATTTCCGGTAGTCATAAGACCATATGATGTTGCGCGCCTTGAACCGACAATGGAGATCGACAGCTCGCTGGAACGGAGCTCGCCCTTGACGTAGAGAAAAGGGGGCGGGTCGGGTATCTCAAACAGTGATTTTGAGTAGCTGCTGGAAGTGAAGGTCACCAATCTGGCGCCACTTGCCTCAAGACGTCGGCATTCTTCCTCGGCAAAGCGCCGCCATGACCCGCCGCAAATTCCTTCTACAATTGCGGGGGTTATACCCCTGACGCCGGAAAGTGACCCTGGGGATGCAGTCAAGACAGCTTCGGGCGTGTCACACCTCTCCAGAAGTCGCCGAAAACCAACATTTCCTATGCCTGGAACCGCTTTTAGACCTATCCAGTAAAACTCTTCCATAGGTACTTTTGCCCCTTGTTTTGTAACTACTAAGGAATCAGGAGCCAGAATTCAGGAGTCAGAATAAACCGGAAATTGCGGCAATAATTTCAAGACAAAACTCAGGCAGACCACAAAGAACCTTCCGTATCTGACAGAATCTGCCCTCTTTTCTTCTGAATTCATACCCCTCTATTCTGAATTCTCTCTATTTACCTTATTCCAACAGGCAAAAAAAGACCGGCCCTGCGCCGGTCTTTTAAAGGTTTGATCCAATTCATTTTATCAGACTGACTATCCGATCGCCTTTATATATGGCGTCAATACTCTTGACGACAAGGGCGGTAGCCACTTTTTTGCCGGTTTCCAGTATTACTACCGCCCCCAGCAATTCCTGCGGCAAAGTGTCTATGCGCCCCTCCGCATGACTCTGATCCAGGCTCACATCCCTTACTATGTAAAGCATATTTCCCGGTTCGGCGCCCTGGGCAGATCCCAGGTCGATATAGACAACGTCGCCGGCAGCTATAATTCCGGTACCGCTGTAACTCTCGACGATATATCCCTTCAATTCTCTGGTTGCAGCTTTCAGAGCAATTTCACGCCGCCGGCTCTCCTTGTAAGGCATCAGGTACGATCCGGGGGCAATCTCCCTGGAAGATCTTGTAATAATGGCACGTGAAGATTTGCGTTCGATGTCTGTAAGCTGCAGTGCGCCCAGCGGAATGATTTTGGTTCCCATCACCTCACTGGTCAATGGGTGATTGACAATTACATCCCTGCGGAAAACCAAAAACTTTTCACCCCCCTTTGCGCCATTTGCCGCACCTATATCCGTGTAGACTATATCATCAACTCCGGCTACGATCCGGTCGTTATGAATTCCAACTATAGTTCCGGCAGGATTGAAATCCTTCTCCATCAGAAAACCTTCGCTACCGTAAACGGGGTAGCTCTTCTCGACAGCGACCTCCTTCAGATCATCAGGCTTACCTTCAGAAAGTACCATCTTCGGGGCAACATGTTCCTTGGGTACAAACTCCAATCGATCTGGGAAGATCCGCACCTTCTGGCCTGGGTATATAAGGTGGGGATTGGTGATCCGGCTGTTTTTCGCCCACATGTCGGGCCAGT
The DNA here is from genome assembly GCA_028712665.1 of Desulfuromonadaceae bacterium. Lineage (GTDB taxonomy): Bacteria > Desulfobacterota > Desulfuromonadia > Geobacterales > Pseudopelobacteraceae > JACRCG01. Next base: position 24,988 of record JAQTRC010000038.1, on the reverse strand, counting down.
ACTCAGGATCCTTTATAAATCGCTCGGAAAGTCCCCAGAGCGTATCGCCCTGTTTGACGACGTAGATAACAGGCTCTTCCTGCTCTGCCGCCGGAGCAAAGCAGGGAAGCGCGAACAGTGCCAGCAGCAGTAACAAGAATATGGTTTTCATATGATGAACCCCGTGTGTCTCATAAAATGGAAAACCGGGGAACCGTATCCGGGCAGCGACTACTGTCAATGAGATACGATTTCTGGTCCCCGTTTTTCAATTTGCACCCATTCGTTCTCTCGCCTTTGCGGCAGCAGGACTGCTCGGATATGACTTTATCAGGCTGTCATATATTGAGAGCGCCTTTTCTTTCTCTTTCATGGCAGTCAGCGTATAACCCAACTTGAGCAGAGAGTCAGGAGCTTTGGGACTGCTGGGATACCCCTCTGCTACTTTTTGAAACGCATCCCTGGCCTTGGGAAGATCAGACAGGGTGTAATAGCACTCTGCAATCCAGTAGAGAGCATTGGCAACATAGTCGCTTTTAGGGTTCACCCTGATAAAAAATTCAAAGGACTCTATTGCGGATGCAAAGTTATTGGCGCTGTAAAGACCAAAAGCCTTGACATAGTCCGCTGGAGGACCGCCATCCTTGAAAGACTTCGGAGCCGGCCCCGGGTTAACCAACTCGATTCTGGGCGTGGCTGCCTGTTGGGCCAGGAGCGTCAAGCGGGCTTTAAGCTCTTCCTGGGAAGTACGCAGTTCCCTGACAGTTTCCTGGTATTGCTTCAACTGCTGAGCCACCCCTTTGACCTGATCAGCTTGAGACTGCTGCTGTCCGGTCAGTTCGTTCAGGCGCTGTTCACTCTTCCTGGCGGATTGGATAAGATGTTCAATCTTCGCTTCGGACTCGGTCTGCCGTTTCGCCACCAGATCATTAGTGGCGCAACCGGTTAAAGCAATACAGAAAAGAAGGGGTGTGGTGAGTCGAACGCAGAACGGCATATTTCCTCCATTTGACGGAAGCTTTTCATAATTAAAGCGATATAGTTTACTTTGTCAAGTGAAAGCTGTCTTTTTAGTGAGTTAGAAATAATTTTCCGGACCTTTGGCGGAGAAACAATTCAGTTAACGCACTTATCCCGTTTATCTGGGTTGTCAACCCGGCTTTTTCCGCTCATCAGGTTTCGGTTTTATTGGCGGACTTATTATGCTAGCATTGCCGCCTTAATAGCAACTACAACAACTATCGGAACTACAGTGAATAAACCCGAGTTGCTGGCCCCTGCCGGCAATATGGAAAAATTGAAAATTGCCCTGCACTACGGGGCCGATGCCGTATATATGGGTGGCCATTTCTTTGGGCTCCGCAGTATGGCCGACAATTTTTCCACGGCAGAGATGGCTCAAGCGCTGGAATACTGCCATAAAAGAAATGCAAAGGCTTACCTGACGATCAACAGCTACCCGCGCAACGAGTCGCTTCATCAACTGGAGGATTATCTGGCAGATCTGTCCGCTCTCCCTTTTGATGCCTACATCGTTGCCGACCCAGGTGTAATCGATATGGTGCGGGAGATTTCGCCGGAACGCGATCTGCATCTATCGACGCAGGCTAATACAATCAACCTGCGCAGCGCCAGTTTTTGGCGTCGACAGGGTATCCGCCGAATCAATTTGGCCCGCGAGATGAGCCTTGAAAATATCCGCGAGACTGTAACGACAGTTACAGGTATTGAGTTCGAGGCCTTTGTGCATGGCGCGCTCTGCATTTCTTACTCCGGGCGTTGCCTGATTTCCAGCATGTTGACTGGGCGCGACGCAAACCAGGGAGCTTGCACCCACCCCTGCCGCTGGAGCTATCACTTGGTGGAAGAATCCCGTCCCGGAGAATACTTCCCGGTTGTTGAGGATGAGAACGGCACCTTTATCTTCAATTCTCGCGACCTCTGTCTGCTGGAACATATACCATCCCTGGTTGAAAGTGGAGTCACCTCCCTCAAGATCGAGGGGCGCATGAAGGGGATCAACTATGTAGCTTCGGTTCTGCGGGTCTATCGCCAGGCACTGGACGAGTACTGTGCCGATCCATCCGGATGGAACTGCCGACCGGAATGGATGGATGAATTGTCTAAACTGAGCCACCGCGGCTACACTACGGGGTTTTTGTTGGGTGAGCCGCGTAACGTCGGCCAGGAGTACGACTCCGCCTACATCCGGAGCCACGAGTTCGTAGGACTGGTCGAAGAGCTCCGCAACGACGGTTCGGCAATCATAGAGGCCCGCAATCGAATCCAGGTCGGAGATGCGCTGGAATTCATCGGTCCCGGCATGAGGTCGAATAGAGTGCTAATGGAAACTCTCAACCAGCTGGACAAAAATGGAAAAATGGAGCCGGCTGCATCCGTCAATCCCAACCGGCGCATCATAATGACTCCACCCTTCCCTGTGGAACCGTACGACCTGATTCGGCGACAGAAGGAAACTGCTACATGAGGGATCTCAAGGCATATGCACATAATGGGAATTCGGTAAGATGGCGTGATATTCTGCTTCTGATACTCCTCTGCGCCGTTCCGTTTCTTCTTTTCCTGGGAAATGTTCCGCTTATCGACCCGGACGAGGGACGCTACGCCGAGATCCCGCGCGAGATGCTGGAGCGGGGCGATTTCATAACGCCGACCCTCAATTATGTCAAATACTTCGAAAAACCACCTCTGTTGTACTGGCTTAACGCAGCCTCGATCAATCTGTTCGGGCTGAATGAATTCGCGGCCAGATTGCCGTCAGCCCTGAGCGGCCTGGCAACGGTTCTGGCAACATACATCATAGCCCTGCGGCTCTTTGATCGGCGAACCGCCCTCTTTGCAGCGCTGTTTCTGGCGACAGCGGCAGGCTTCGTCATTCAGTCCCGCATAATCCTGACTGATGTCCTGCTGACTTTCTGTCTGACATCTGCTCTGGGCGCATTCATCATAGCCGCCAGGCGCGACAAATGGCACCGCGATGGAGCGGCAACCTGGTATTTATTCTACCTGTTCAGCGCCTTTTCGGTTTTGTCCAAGGGTTTGATAGGCATCGTTTTTCCAGCCGGCATAATTTTCTTTTATATTTTGATAACCAGCGAATGGCGAATCCTGGCACGCATGCGGCTTGCCAGCGGTATGCTGCTTTTTCTGGCGGTGGCTGCCCCCTGGTTTGTGGTTGTTTCGCTCCAAAACCCTGAATTTGCGAACTTTTTCTTCATCCACGAACATTTTGAACGATTTACGAGCACCGTTCATGGCCGCTATCAACCTTTTTGGTTCTTTCTGCCGGTGCTGGCCGGGACCATGCTGCCTTGGTCATTCTTCATCCCGGGCGCTCTGGGACGAGCATGGCGCGACCGGCACCACGAGAGCGGGCAGGCGGCTCTCTTCCTGCTAATCTGGACATTGCTGATCTTTCTGTTTTTTTCGATATCCGGTTCCAAGCTGATTCCATACATGCTGCCGATTTTTCCGCCGCTGGCAATACTGATTGCGATCCGCTTCAACGTGATTTTTGAAGGGCGCGGTCGAGAGATCAAGCTGGCCATAATAATTCTCGGTGGCACACTGATATTGCTCGGTGCCCTTGCCATAGGCTATTCACACCTGCCGCAGGTAACCGCCATCCTGGCAACCATGCTTCCATCGCTCGCCGCTCCACTGAAACAGTTCGTTACCAATGCTCCGATCGTAACAACGGCAGCCAGTGTAACCGTCGGCCTTCTGTTTCTTGCGCAGGGGGTTTTTCTGTTCGGTTCCAGCGGAAATAATCCGGCCCGGATCGTAATCGTGCTTTGTCTCGGTTCTTTTCTTCTTGAAATTCTAGTCCCGCAGTTGATAATGGGGAGCATTGCTCAGACCGAATCCCCCCGCGAGCTGGCCCTTAAGGCCCGCTCCTCGGCCGGGCCTGACACCCGCATCGTCACCTTCGGCCCGATGCAGGCGGTCTCCTGGTATACCGGGCGGCGGGTACTGGTGACAGGCAGGCTTGATGAACTGGAGTTCGGCAGCAAACAGGGCGATCAGAAGGCCTGGTTTCCCGACAGGGAAGCTTTGCTGAAATTGTGGGACGGCCAGGACCATATCTTGTATATACTCAAAAAACGGGAATTTGAAAGTCTGTCGGCGCACTTGAATCCCGCCGCAAAGGTTGTTCAGGAGTCCGGGCGTCTGATGCTGATCAGTAATCGATAACAGAGGAGCATACAAAAAACATGCGTTCCACCTTTCTTCCCTTTTCCACCCCCTGCCTGGCAGATGCCGAAATCAACGAGGTAGTTGATTCGCTTAGATCCGGCTGGATCACTACCGGCCCCAAGGTCAAACGCTTTGAGGACGCCTTCAAGGCCTACGTCGGCGCTCCCTTTGCCGTGCCGCTCAGTTCGGCTACCGCCGGCCTGCACCTGACTCTGCTGGCGCTGAAAATCAAGGAGGGGGACGAGATCATAACCACCCCGATGACCTTCGCCTCCACCGTCAGCATGATCATCCTCTGCGGCGGCACACCACTTCTGGCTGACATCGAGCCGGGCACCCTCAATATTGACGTCGCCAAAATCCGCGAAAAAATCACCCCCCGCACCAAAGCAATTATCCCGGTCCATTTTGCCGGGCAATCCTGCGATATGGACCCGATCTTAGAGCTGGCAAAAGGGCATAATCTGACAGTCATCGAGGACGCCGCCCACGCCGCCGGCACCGAATACAAGGGAAAACGGATTGGATCTCTCGATTCGATCTCGATCTTCTCCTTCCACCCCAACAAGAATATCACAACCGGTGAGGGGGGGATGGTCTGTACCGGAGACGAAACCCTTGCCGAGGAGATTTCCCTGCTCAAGTTCCACGGAATGAGCCGCGAGGCCTGGAAACGTTTTTCCGCCAGCGGGACTCCCAACTATGATATCCTGCTGCCCGGTTTCAAATACAACATGATGGACATCCAGGCCGCCATCGGCATTCACCAACTCCCCAAACTGGATGGCTTCATAGATCGCAGGAAAGAGATTGCCGAGTTTTACAACCGTGAGTTTGCCGACGTGCCAGAAATGGCGCTGCCGGCTTATGCCCGGTTTGAGCAGCGTCACGCCTGGCATCTTTACACACCGCTCGTCCGGATCGAAAAACTCAATATCGACCGTGACCGGTTCATGGTCGAACTTAAGGGGCACAACATCGGCAGTGGCCTTCATTATAAGGCCATCCACCACCACAGCTACTATCGGGATGCACTCAAAATACCTGATAGCGAACTTCCAAACGCCAGCTACGCTTCGGAGCGGATACTTTCATTGCCTCTCTTCCCGAACATGACCGACGAAGATGCGCGGGACGTGGTCGATGCGGTGAAACAAGTCATTGTTGACAACAGGAGTACTATTAAATGAGCAACATTGACCCCAAACTCCCACCCCAGAACCTGGATGCCGAGATGTCCATCCTGGGGGGCATCCTAATAGATAACGACGCCATCAACCGTGTCTTGGAGAATATTGTTCCGGAAGACTTCTACCGCGAAAACCATCGCAAGATATTCCTGGCAATGATGCACCTTTCAGACAAGCGCGAGCCGTGCGATCTGGTCACCCTTACAGAAGTCCTCCGTAAAAAGGGCGAACTGGAGGAGATCGGCGGGGCATCCTATCTCCTGACCCTCGCGGATTACGTTCCGACTGCGGCCAACGTCGCCTACTACTGCAAGATCGTCAAAGAAAAATCGGTCAACCGCAAACTGATTACGATAGCGACCGGGATTGTAACCCGCAGCTATGAGGATCAGACCGATGTCAATGAGCTGTTGGACAAAGCCCAGAAGGATCTTTATGAGATCGGCGAGAACAAGCTGCGCCCGCAGTACGTGCCGATCCAGCCGATCATCAAAGAGGCCTTTAAAATTCTGGAGGGGTTGCACAAGCGCAAGGAACATATAACCGGTATTCCAAGCGGTTTTATTGAGCTGGACAAAATGACGGCCGGATTCCAGCCGGGTGATCTGATCATCATCGCCGCACGACCTTCTATGGGGAAAACCACACTGGCTCTGAACATCGCCGAATTCGCAAGCGCCGATCCTCACAACAAGAAAAAAACCCCTTCGGTGATATTCTCTCTGGAGATGGGGAAGGAACAGCTGGTTATGCGTTTTCTGGCCTCCATCGCCCGGGTCGACTTCGGACGGATGCGCACCGGTCACTTCCAGGACTCGGATTGGCCACGGCTTCAACGGGCCGCCAGCACGCTGTTCGACTCAAAGATATTTATTGACGACAGCCCTGCCATTAGCGTATTGGAACTCCGTTCCAAGGCACGCCGCCTGAAAAGCGAACACGACATAGGCCTGATTATTGTGGACTACCTGCAGTTGATGAGAGCCGGGACCAAGGTCGAATCACGCCAGCAGGAGATATCAGAAATTTCACAGGCTCTGAAAGCGCTGGCCAAAGAGCTGCAAGTACCGGTAGTGGCGCTTTCTCAGCTCAACCGGGAACTTGAAAAGCGGGGCGATAAGCGCCCGATGATGAGCGACCTGCGAGAATCCGGCGCCATCGAACAGGATGCCGATGTGATCATGTTCGTCTACCGCGAGATGGTCTACTGCGACCACTGCCGCAAACGTGACGGCTCCTGCAGCCAGGGTCATGAACGGAGTGCCGAACTGATAATCGGCAAGCAGCGCAACGGCGCCATCGGGGCGGTTAACCTCGCCTTTTTCGGCGAGCACACACGATTTGAAAACCTGAGTGATCGCAACGATGGATAGATAGCTGTTTGATGCAAAATGGCGGTAGACAATGAAATAGGGCAACCTCAGATCCGTTGTTCTTTAATAACTTCACTAACACTCTTATCCCGTACTGCATTTTTAAAAGAGGAGGAAACTTATGGCACGCATAGACGCACTCTTTAACATGATGAAAGAGCAGGGCGCATCCGACCTGCACCTCTCAAGCGGCAACCCGCCGATTTTCCGTCAGCGTGGCGAGATGGTACGACTTAATTTCAAGACTCTGACACATGATGAAATTAAGGCGATCCTGTTCGAAATTTTGAGTGAAAAGCAGAAAGCGTTCTTTGAGGAAACCAAGGACATCGACTTTGCCTACGAGGTACCGGGTTTGGCACGTTTTCGCGGCAACATCTTGATGCAGTATCGTGGGATTGCCGCCGTATTCCGCATGATCCCCTCCAAGATTCTTTCAGCCGATGAGCTGGGACTGCCTGAGGGGGTGCGACGTATGACCACCTTAAAGAAGGGGCTGGTGCTCGTCACAGGGCCGACCGGTTCGGGCAAGTCAACGACACTTGCAGCCATGATAGACCTGATCAACTCCACCCGCAGGGATCATATCCTGACTTTTGAAGATCCGTTGGAGTTCATCCACGAAAATAAAATGTCACTTATGAATCAGCGGCAGATCGGTGAACATACAGAAAGCTTCGCCTCGGCTCTGAAGGCGGCTCTTCGTGAAGATCCGGACGTCATTCTGGTCGGTGAAATGCGCGATCTGATAACAATCCAGCTTGCCATGAGCGCTGCCGAGACAGGGCACCTCGTCTTTGGAACGCTGCATACCAGCACCGCCCCGAAGACGGTCGATCGAATCATCGATGTTTTTCCTACCGACCAACAGGAGCAGGTGCGCGCCATGCTGTCGGAATCGTTGAAGGGGGTTATCTGCCAACAGCTCCTGAAAACCGCCGACGGCAAAGGGCGCGTTGCAGCACTGGAAATAATGGTCGGCACCCCGGCGATCGCCAACCTGATCCGCGAGGCAAAGACATTCCAGATACCTTCAATTATCCAAACCGCCAAAAAGGACGGCATGCAGCTGTTGGACCAGAATCTGCTTGATCTACTGAAAATGAAAAAAGTCAACCCGGAAGAAGCTTACCGTTGCGCCACCGATAAAAAGCAGTTTGAGCAGTATCTAACCCAGGGTGGCGCCACACCTGAACTTGGCTGACATTGAGTATAACAGCATGAATTTCAACCATTTTGATGAAAACGGCCATGCGGTTATGGTCGATGTCAGCGGCAAGCAACCGACCCTACGGACCGCAGTTGCGGTTGCCGAGGTGCGGCTCTCGCAGGGGATCCTGACCGCTATCAAATCAGGAGGAGTTGCCAAGGGTGACGTACTCGGAGTTGCCCGTCTGGCCGGAATAATGGCCGCCAAAAAAACCTCTGAACTTATCCCTCTATCTCACCCTCTTGCTCTGCACAGTGTCACTGTGGACTTTGAGTCAGATGATGCCGCCGGGCGGATTACCGCAACATGCACTGTTCGGGCGCTGGAACGGACCGGGGTAGAGATGGAGGCGATGACCGGTGCAGCTTTGGCGGCTCTGACGATCTACGACATGTGCAAAGGGAGAGACAAGTCCATCACCATCGGCGAGATAAAGCTGCTTTTCAAGGAAGGCGGCAAGAGCGGAACGTACCTACGGGAGAAGCTGCCGTGAGGGCTGCTATCCTTACGCTTTCAGACAAGGGCTCCAGAGGTGAGCGAGCAGACGAGAGCGGCCCTGCCCTGGCGGCCTGGCTGGCGGAACGTGGAGTCCGCACGCTGCATGCCCACGTCATACCGGATGAGTTAGAGCAGATTGTGGCACTCCTTGTCAAATGGTGCGACACCGATATGGCCGACCTGATCCTGACCACAGGCGGAACCGGGGTCTCGCCACGCGACGTAACACCCGAGGCCACCATGCAGGTAGCAGAGCGCCTGATTCCCGGCATCGGTGAGCTGATGCGCCTCAAAGGGCTGGAGAAAACCCCGATGGCATCCTTATCAAGAGCCGTAGCCGCTATCCGCAACCAGACGTTGATTATCAACCTTCCGGGGAGCCCAAAAGGTGCAATGGAAAATCTGGAGGCTGTCTGGCCGGTCGTCGCCCATGCCGTGGAAAAAATCCGCGGGGGACAAGATGATTGTGGCGGCAAGTTTCATCATGACCGGCATCTAAAACCTTAATGAAGCATCTTATACTTGGCACCGCCGGACATATAGACCATGGCAAGACATCGCTGGTCAAGGCCCTGACCGGAATCGATACCGACCGGCTGAAGGAAGAAAAGGCCCGGGGCATAACCATAGAGCTCGGCTTCGCCCATCTGGAACTTCCATGTGGAATCTGTTTTGGCATAGTGGATGTGCCTGGACATGAAAAATTCGTGCGTACCATGGTGGCCGGTGTAGGGGGAATGGACATGGTCATGCTGGTAATCGCCGCCGACGAGGGGATCATGCCCCAGACCCGCGAACACCTGGATATTCTACGTCTCCTGGGGGTCAAGAGAGGATTGGTGGCGTTGACCAAGCGCGACTTGGTCGAAAAGGAGTGGCTGGAACTTGTAACGGAAGAGGTTCGCGACTTCGTTGCAGGCAGTTTTTTGGAGGGAGCTCCTATTGTCGCACTCTCCTCGCGAACCGGCGAAGGCTTTGAAGATCTGAAGGAAGTGCTTGCCGGATTGGCGGAGCAGGCAGACGAGAAAAGGTGCGAAGGCCCTTTCCGGCTACCGGTCGATAGGGTCTTTACCGTACCGGGCTTCGGCACCGTGGTGACCGGCACCCTGCTGTCCGGTGAGATCAACGTGGGGGACGAGCTGGAAATCCTTCCATCAGGACGTGAAGGACGGGTACGCGGCATACAGGCCCACGGTATCAAGGGAGATAAAGGTCAGGCAGGGCAGAGACTTGCGGTTAACCTGCAGGGGATAGACCTCGACGAGGTGCTGCGCGGCGATGTGGTCGTGCCGCGCGGCATTTTTCGGGCAACCAGGGGTGTGGATGTGCGCCTGGACTACCTGGCGTCAGCGCCACGCGAACTTAGACACCGCGCCACTGTGCGGCTGCATTCTGCCACCTACGAGGTGCCGGCTCAGGTGATCCTGCTGGACCGCGACACGCTTCAGCCAGGCGACAGCGCCTATGTTCAGTTGCGCTTGAAGGAACCGGCCCTGTTACTCTCCGGCGACAGTTACATCCTGCGCGCTTTCTCGCCACAGGTCACTATTGGAGGAGGCGTGACACTCGACCCGTTTCCACCACGCCGCCGTCGGCGCAATGACGAAGCGTTGCAGCTGCTGGAAGCGTTCGGTACGGCTGACCTGCAGCGCACCATTCTCCTGATTATCTCTCAGAGTCTGCTCTCCGGCATCGCCTTCGAGGAGATCTTGCTGCGAAGCGGCTTGCCGCGCAAATCGGTTGATTCATATTTGGCAGCCCTGCTTTCGGCCGGCGAGATCATTCAGATGACTCGCGAACCACGCCTGTATCTCACGAAAAAGGCCGTTGAGACACTGAAGCGCGGAGTGGTAAACGAAATGACGGCATACCAGAGCGCCAACCCGCTCAAAGAAGGGATCGGGAAAGAGGAGTTGAAGAGCCGCCTTCCCAAACGGAGTGATCTGAGATTCTTTACCCCCCTTCTGTCATCCCTTGAACGGGACGGACTGATTGTTCCTGACCGGGATATTGTCCGCCTTGCCGGAACTGCGGCTGGTTCGACCACTGCAGGCGATTGTCTGGGAAGCAAGATGGATTCCTTCATCGCAGAGGGAGGTATCGAGCCCCCTACACTGAGGGAGATCATGGAGCGCTTCCGGTGCGACGAGAAAACAGCCCGCGACAATCTGGCGCTGTTGATCCGGGGCGGTCAAGTGGTGCGGATCTCGGCCGACCTCTTTTACTCTACAGCCTCACTGGACCGTCTGCGGGAAACGCTGATCGTTCTGTTGCGTGAAAGAGGCGAGATCATTCCGACCGATTACCGCGAACGAACAAACCTGTCCCGGAAATTCCTGATTCCGCTCCTGGAACATTTTGACTCCGAGAAGGTCACCATCCGGGTGGGGGATAAACGGGTGTTGCGGCGCAAGTAGGCTGTAGATGCAACTGATGATCCGGAAATAGTCAAAACATCGAATAATATCGATTTCAAATCAATGATGAAATCAAGACGGCGAGGATGTGGCGGCGTTGAGGCGCTAAAAGACGAGCCAACTAAAGATAGCGCCTTGATTTGGAATTGAAATAACGGGTACGGGAGCCTATGGAAAATTCAATGAAACGTGGCAAAATATGGGCTGTCGGAGGGGGCAAAGGCGGAACAGGCAAAAGTTTCATTACCAGCAGTATGGGAACAGCTCTGGCCCTTAAGGGGAGCAAAACGATACTTATTGATGCGGACCTGGGGGGCGCGAATCTTCACACATTCTTCGGCCTGAACAGGCCCAGGTACTCGCTCTCCGATTTTTTCGACAAAAAGGTTCCGCTCCAGGAGATCATCCTGCAGAGCGGCATCCCCAACCTGGGGCTGATCACCGGATCAATCGGCTCTCTTGATTCGGAGGGTATCAACCATGCGCAGAAACAAAAACTATTCCGCCATATACGAACACTCGACGCAGATCATATTCTGATCGATCTGGGTGCTGGTACTCACAACAACACTCTCGACACATTTCTTCTTGCCGACAATATGATAGTTGTTACCGTCCCCGAAATCACCGCCCTTGAAAACATGTATCATTTCATAAAAAGCGCCTATTTCAGAAAAATGAAATTCATCTTCAAAACCTACAACCTCAATGCAACGATACAGGATTTATGGAAAAATCGAGCCTCCCACAATATTAGTAGTCTGAAAGATCTGATAACCCATCTCAAAGAGAGTTCAGACCATATACGCAACATTTTCGATAGTGAAATGTCAGGGTTCGCCGTACATATCATTGTTAACCAGGTGCGGACCCCCAGGGATATCCTCGTCGGATTAAACCTGAAGAGCGTCTGTATGAATTTTATGGGGCTTCCCGTGATATACTCCGGCTATTCCAGACAAGACGACGCGGTGCAGAAGAACATAAACAGCAAAGAACCCTTCATGATTTTCAACCGTCTTTCACCGGTTGTCAAAGAGGTCAAAACGATGACCGAAAACATCCTCACTGGAACCAATATCTCTGTTCGAAAGGACCTGGACGATGGATGTCTATCTAAAATATTATGACCTTCTCGAACAACCGCCGGAAGCCACTCTCGAAGAGATCAGCAAGAATTACTCGGATCTGAAAACCCTTTACTCCGGCGATTCCATTGAAATAACGGCCCTTAACTCGGATTTTTCTCAGGAGCTGCAACAGGACTATCTATCCCGGCTGGATGACGCCTATGAAAAGCTCAAGCTACTGCTGGAGAACAAAAAACCGGTATTGGTGAAGAAAACTGTAATCATGGATGATTCGTTGTCTGAATGGATCAACAGCATCAAATGCTTCACCGGTGTCGCGCTCAAAAGCATCCGGGAACGCATGGGTGTTGATTTGAAAGACATATTTGCCGCTACCCGGATACAGCCACAGTATCTTGAAGACATCGAAAACGAGCAATTCCGCTCCTTTCGCGCCGAAGTATATCTGCGAAGTTACATCGTCGAATACACCCGATTTCTTTCACTGGACACCCAGAAAGTTCTTGCCGATTATCTACCCCGCTACCGCAAATTTCATGGGCATAACGCAGATACGTAATCAGACGGCCCCACGCCTTTTTCCGTTTGAAGCTGATTGAATAGAAAGCACCTCTCATCCCGTTTAAATGGACCAAAAACATGTCTCGATTATCCATATCCGCCGGGATAGCAATCGCTCTGCTCGTCATATCCGCATGCTCGCCACTGGTAAATCATCCCGGAAAACAGATCTCGGAGCCAAAAATTGAAAACGGGCATTTTGTAGCCGGTGACGGGTCGATGCTGCCGGTACGAATATGGTTGCCGAAGGATGGACCGATTAAAGCCGCCATCGTTGCGCTGCACGGTTTCAACGATTACAGCAACTTCTTCGCCTCTCCAGGAAAATTCCTGAGTCGTCGCGGTATCGCCTGCTACGCTTACGACCAGCGTGGTTTTGGGGCTGCTCCGGGGCGTGGAGTTTGGTCGGGTACTGAGGCATACACGAGCGACCTCTCCTCTTTTGTGAAGGAGATTCATAAACGCCACCAAGGCATTCCGCTCTATGTACTGGGGGAGAGCATGGGTGGCGCCGTAACAATTGTCGCCATGACCAAGAGCAATCCACCGGATGCCGACGGAATCATCCTCGTCGCACCTGCTGTCTGGGGCAGGGAAACCATGCCATGGTATCAAAGATGGCTGCTTGCGGTAGCCTCGCACACACTCCCCTGGATGGAGTTGACAGGGAAAGGGATGCAGATAAAAGCCTCGGATAACATTGAGATGCTGCGAGCTCTTGGTCACGATCCGTTAGTGATAAAGGCCACTCGCATTGATGCCCTGTCCGGTCTCGCCGATCTGATGGATGAAGCATTGTCGCGGGCAGACAAATTGCAAATACCGGCCCTGGTCCAGTACGGCAAAAATGACCAGATTATTCCAAAAGAACCGACTTTACTGATGCTTGGCAAGATGCCTGAGTCAACCCGAAAATCTTTCTACCTGCATGGCTATCACATGTTATTGAGGGATTTGCAGGGAGAAAAACCTTTGACCGACATGGCAACCTGGATATCAGACCATAACAAGCCGTTTCTCTACGGCACAGACAATTGGAAATGATCGGGTCAAGTTTATCTACATAATGCAAATTGCAACATAAATACCCGACAGATAGGGCATGCAATTGACCGCAGTTGTACCGTAGACAACGAGAAAGCCCTTCCGCTCACTGCGCGAAGGGCTTCCTCATTTTGGCTTCCCCTGTGGGGAAAATACGTATATGGTGGGCACAGTTGGGATCGAACCAACGACCTGCCGATTAAGAGTCGGCTGCTCTACCAGCTAAGCTATGTGCCCGAAAAGAAAAAAAAGAAGAGTTACGGCAATGAACCGTAACTCTTCGGAATTGTTGGTGAGCCGCGTTGGGGTCGAACCAACGACCACCTGATTAAAAGTCAGGTGCTCTACCGACTGAGCTAGCGGCTCTAAGAGAAGTGGTTATTTACAACATTGACGGCCCGGAGTCAATGTTTTTTTGCTAAAACAGTGTACCAATGTTTATCGGGGTGAGGATACGGATGGAAGAGATTTGTATAACCCGCTGCGATAGTTACGAATATTCCCAACTTCTGTCAGCTGTTTACAAGCTGCTGGAACCGCTGGGAGGCATGCCGGCCTTTGTCCAAAAGGGAGACCGCGTCCTTTTGAAACCCAATATGCTTGCCGCTAAAATACCGGAGCAGGCCGTTACTACACACCCTATGATAGTCAGGGTTGTAGCCGAAATGGTTCGAGCAGCCGGCGGAAAAGTAATGATCGGCGACAGCCCTGGCATAGGAAGTTTCAAAAGAGTTGCCGAGAAGTCCGGCATATCGGCTGCCGCGAAGGAGAGTCAATCGGAACTGGTTGAATTTGACGAAGTCGTGGAGCTTCAGGGTTCAGGTGTTTTTCGCCGGATTTCAATAGCCAAATCCTACTGGCAGGCCGACAAGATCATAAACCTTCCAAAGCTGAAAACTCATGAAATGATGACGATGACTTGTGCGATAAAAAACTTGTTCGGAGCCGTGGTCGGTGTTGAAAAGGCCGGGTGGCACCTGAAGGCGGGCGCCTCCAGGGAGCAGTTTGCGCGTCTGTTGCTTGAAATCTATCTTTTAAAAAAGCCAGCCCTGAACATTGTCGACGGGGTTGTGGCCATGGAAGGAAACGGGCCGGGAGGCGGCGATCCGATCCGGTTGGGATTATTAATAGCTGGTATAAATCCTCTTGCTGTTGATCTGGTGGCCGGCAAACTGGCCGGCTTGCCGGCAGATCTGCTATATATAGAACGTGAGGCCGTCAGCATAGGACTTGCCGGGTCAAAGCTGAATGAAATTATGATTTACGGAACTTCCCTGGAAATGGCTATGGGCTCACATTTCCGTCTTCCCGTCGGCCTCGACGCACAATTCGGACTGCCGGCATTTCTAAAAACAGCCCTGAAGAAGCATACCACCTCATTTCCCTTTGCCAGTAAAGAAAAATGCGTTCTCTGCGGCATCTGCCGCGACGCCTGCCCTCCTGCGGCCATTACAATAGAAAACAGCGCGCTGTCTGTTGACAATGCGCGCTGCATTCGCTGCTGGTGCTGTCGGGAGCTCTGCCCGCAAGATGCGATGGAGGTTCAAAGAGGGGTGCTGCTAAGGTTATTCAGCTTCCTCTCAGCTGGAAGACGTGGCCCTTAGGCCTCTTCCTCCTCCGAACCGAGCGGAATCTCTCTGTATGCCCTGTCTTCCTCAAATCGCCTGGTTTGTGCCTGCAGCTTTTCAAGATCGGACTTGCATTTAACGCAATGACGGGCAAACGGCATCGCTTTAAGTCTCCCGAGCGGGATGTCCTCATCACACTCTTCACAAATGCCGTATTCACCCTCATCAATTCTGATCAGCGCCTCATCGATGCTGTGCAACTTCTCCCGTTCACGGTCGCCCAGTAGCAACCCCAACTCACGATCACGCTCGGAGGAGGCCTGATCGTAGATATCGCCACCAGGTTCGTTTGTTGCGACGGCATC
Organism: Desulfuromonadaceae bacterium; assembly: GCA_028712665.1. Lineage (GTDB taxonomy): Bacteria > Desulfobacterota > Desulfuromonadia > Geobacterales > Pseudopelobacteraceae > JACRCG01. Next base: position 9,474 of record JAQTRC010000038.1, on the reverse strand, counting down.
CGTCCCATTCCTTACCGACTTGCTGATCTCGCGGAGAGTATCTTCCTTGATTTTTTCCAGAATAGCCCTGATTTCATGCCACTTCTGAATCTTCGGCGCAATCGAAGGGGCAGCTTTGGGAACCGGTTTCTGAGCGGGCTTTGCTGAAGACGCGGAATCTTCTTTTGGACTCTGCTTGCCCTTCGGCTTAGGCGACTCAACGGATTTTGAGGCAACCGCAGTTATTACCGCCGTTGTTTTGTTATCTTTAGCCGGAGTGACCGGAGTGATTTTGGGCGCGACTTTTGACGTAATTTTGGGAGTCGATTCAGAGTCAGGCCTGGAAGTAGCTTCAGGGGTTGTCTCTGATTTAGCTTTAGATTTTGTTACCATGCGGTATCTGCTCCCGAGGAACTAAGTTTATGCCTCCTGAAAAAAGGCGGCAAACTATCGCAAAAATCGGTTTGCTTGTCAAGACAAACGGAGAGTGAGGTGGAATAGGGTGCCGGACATGCCTATTCCACCATCTCGCCAATCAGATCGTAATCAGACGAGTCGGTAATCTTTAGCGAGACTATATCACCAACATTTGCGTTTCCGGACGTGATGTAGACCTGTCCATCTATGTCGGGCGCCTGCCGGGACGAACGTCCCTTCAGCAGCAGCTCGGTCTCCTCGCTGTACCCTTCCACTATGACCTGTTCGATCGCTCCAATCAGGGCGCGGTTGCGGCGGAAAGAGAGCCTGGCCTGGGAACGCATCAGCTTCCTGTAACGCTCGCGCTTTACCCGCTCGGTAACCTGCTCCGGCATCTGGGCCGCAGGAGTACCTTCTTCTTTGGAGTAGCAAAACACTCCCAGGCGATCGAACTGTACCTGCTCAACAAAATGCGTCAGGTTATTAAAATCTTCGACCGTCTCTCCCGGAAAACCGACAATCAGCGAGGTGCGCAAGGCAATTCCGGGTATTTCCCCCCTAAGTTTAACGATAAGGTCACGGATCTGCTGCTCGGAACTTCTGCGCTTCATCGCCTTCAGAATCGGATCTGAGATGTGTTGGATCGGGATGTCAAGATATTTGCAAACCTTGGGTTCATCGCGAATCAGCTTTATCAGGCCGTCAGTGATTCCATCCGGATAGGCGTACAGCAGGCGTATCCACCGGAGGCCATTTATCGCAGCCAGTTTCCGGACAAGTGTTTCCAGCGTCACTCCATCGGTCAGGTCGCTGCCATAACGAGTTATATCCTGCGAGATAACATTGATCTCCTTGACGCCTCTGGCTACCAATCGTTCAGCCTCAGCCAGCAGCGCGTCCAGAGGGCGGGAGCGGTAGGCGCCGCGCAACTGCGGAATAATGCAGTAGGAGCAGCAGTTGGAGCACCCCTCGCCGATCTTGAGATACGAATACCAGGCCGGGGACGAATTCAGTCGCGGCAATGTTTCATCGTAAATGAAATCGGGATCGCCGATATAACGGAGCTGGCCGTTAGTACCGCTCTTCTCGGCCAGGATTTCGGCGATGCGGGGATAGTCGCCGGTGCCGATGAAGATATCAACTTCGGGCAACTCCTTTGACAACTCCTCCTGATAGCGCTGTGGCAGGCAACCTGAGACGATCAGGGTGTGGCAGCGTCCGTCATGCTTCCGCTCGGCAAGATCGAGGATGGCATCTATGCTCTCCTGTTTGGCCTCCTTGATGAAAGAGCAGGTGTTGACGATGATGACATCGGCATCCTTCTCGTCCATAGTGATCTCGTAATCCTGCTTCGAAAGCACCCCCAGCATCACCTCTGCATCCACAAGGTTCTTGGGGCAACCAAGACTGACCATGCTGACCTTCTGTTTTACCTTTTCTTCCACGTGTCCCTCTTCAGGTCATGATTTTGAGTTTTCCGTTTATACTGGAATGTGTCCCTTGATGCCAATCATTTTTTATTCGTTCTGAATGTGTAAAAAGTGGATGGTTGCCATCAAGGGAAAAGCTCCCCATCCCTACCTCGAGTTTCCAAAAAATCCCGAGGTGCAATAATTGTTGTATGTCCAATCCGGCATCCATATAACGTTTGAAAATCTCTGCTGTTGCCGGTGATAAACCAGCGTATCCCGTGGGCAATGGCGGTCTGCAAGAGAATCCGGTCATTGTTGGGCAAGTTGTTCAACCTTTCATCGGTAATACCGGATATCGCATCCGGCAGAAGTGTTGTGCTTTTTATCAGTTCGAGCAGAAAGGGCATGGCGGATGGTTTCTTTGACTTGATATTGCTCAAGGTCTCTTCCATTACCAGTGGAGATATGAAAAGTCGCAGTATTGCCCTCTGTTGCAGTTCAAAAAGGATGTAAGCGCGGGATGTCTCCGCACCTGACCAAGCGATGGAAAAAATAATATTGGAATCCAAAAAAACCGTCAGTGGTTCCATTTTTTGAGAATCCGTTCCCGTTCGCCATAATCAAGTGTATCTTCCTGAACCATGTCGTTAATTTGTGTATCTGAAAAGACCCGCAACGAAACGGCCAGCACCGGATGAATACAGAGCATATTGTCACGCACCTCCACCTGAACCGGCTGTTTTGGCTCAATACCTAACTGGCGTCTTATCTCTTTGGGGATCGTAATCTGTCCCCGTTCCCCTACAATAAGAGTTTCCATATCAATGTACCTCCAGGCTGGATACGATATTATTGCATATTTTCAGTAAATAGGCAAAAAATAAAGCAAGGGAGTTGTTACCTCGGAACTTGTCCGTAAATAATTTTGTTTTCGGAACTTGGGATGATTGTCAGTCCCTCTCCAGGAGGGGGATGGCCACCAGGGAGTGGGGAGATTCACCATGCATAACGCGTCTCTGCAATGCTTCAAACACCGTCAGCAGCACTCCTTCCAAATTTTGCAACACCTCGTTGTTCCAAAATCTGATTACCTGGATACCGTGCTGCTTCAGAAAAGCCGTTCTCTCAGCATCACGGGAACGAGCATCAGGTTCATTGTGTTGACCGCCATCAAGCTCAACGGCAAGCTTTGCCTCGCAGCAGTAAAAATCAAGGACAAATCGTTCAAATGGGTGCTGGCGGCGAAATCTGAAACCTCCAAGCTGCTTTTGCCGGAGACAGCGCCACATCAGGTGCTCTGCATCCGTCATATTCTTGCGCAAAGCGCGGGATGCTTCGAGAAGTGGCATTGGTACAGGTACTGGAATAAAAATGCTCTTTTCTGCGTTGTTCATGGGACTTATCTCTCCCGGCAACTATCAAGACGGCAAAAACGCCCCCCTCCCAACCTCCCAACCTCCCAACCTCCCAACCTCCCAACCTCCCAACCTCCCAACCTTCCCCCGCTGGGTGGAGGGGCTTTTTTTCATTCCCTCCCCAGGAGGGGGAGGGTTAGGGTGGGGGGATTCTTGCTATTTGCTTTCGAATCTCTGTTCACCACACCGATTTCATCCACCTCAGCAGGTATCAACATCTGCTCGCCGGTTTCCGGATTATTACCCATCCGCACAAGGTAGGGCCATGCAGCGTCATTGGCCTGAATCACCTCATCACGGTCATTCAACAGCACTTCAGCATCGCCGGCAATCATGCACTGGTATAAAAGAGTGCCGTTGGTGGCGTCCCAAATGCATGCCATACCACTATTTCCTATGGAGGCAAGTTGGCGCCCGTCACTACCCCATGCAACGGAGCGAACCTGCCATTCGATACTTTTCAGTATAAAAAGACAATCCCCGTTGGCTGCATCCCAGATTCGCACCAAGCCATCGCTTCCGGCAGTGGCAAGCTGTTGCCCGTCATAACGCCATGCAATGTCATTGACTCCACCATCATGACCATTCAAGGTCAATATACTGGCTTCACTGGCGGTATCCCATATCCGAATCGTGCCGTCACCACCAGCGGAGGCAAGTTGCCGGTTTTCAGGACGCCATGCAACGGCATTAACTCCATCTTCATGTCCCGTCAGCGTCATTAGGCAGCTTTCGCTGGCGATGTCCCATATCCGCACGGTATTGTCATATCCTGCAGAAGCCAGCAGTTGCCCGTTACTATGCCACGAAACCGAACTGATTTGACTCTCATGACCTCTTAAGGTTAGCAGACAAGCGCCGGTGGATATATGCCAAATCTGTATAGTATTGTCTCCCCCGGCAGAAGCAAGTTGTTGCCCGTCTGCGTGCCACGACACTGTAGTGCCACTCCCTTCGTGTCCTTGTAGTGTGATCTCACAGAGACCGCTGGTGCTATTAAAAACTTTCACCGAGTTATCCAACCAATCTAAACACGCAAGATAGCGCCCTTCAGGGCTCCATGCAACTGAACTAAAATAACCGTAGATTGCCTTTCGGCGAACATGCCTAACCGTGTCCCATATCCGTATCCCACCCCATCCAGCCAAGGCGAATTCATTACCATCAGGATTCCAAGTGACAGAGTTTAAGATTGAATAACTCACCCGTGTGGTGTTCAGACATTTGCCACTGGCAGTATCCCAAATATGCGTACTCCCTCCTGTTGCTGCAAGCCGTTGGCTGTCATGACTCCAGGCAATTTTAAAGATACCATACATATTTGCCGACATATGAGCCATGCTTTCACCACTTATTGCCGACAAAATTAGTAGTTTTCTAATCCCAGCGACCGCAAGGCGTTGCTGGTCTGGACTCCAGGCGACACAATAAATATGTCCAAAACTTTCGTGATCAAAAGCCTGCAATGTGCCATTGTGAGAATTCCAGAGTTTTACACAACCCAATCCAGCGATTGCGAGCTGCTGGCCGTCAGCTCTCCATGCAATGGAATGGTTTCTTTCTTTGTCGATGCCTGCCGACAAAATATCCAAGAAAGTATCATTCGTTGTATCCCAAATTTGCACTGCACCGTCATGACCCACTAGAGCTAGCTGTTGACCGTCCGGGCTCCACGCAGCTGAAGTTATAAATTTCATTTTTCCTTGCTTTACCATCAGGCACTCACCGTTACCGGCATCCCATATCCGCATGGAATTATCGACTCCGACCGAGGCAAGCTGTTTTCCGTCCATTCGCCAAGTCACTTCTTTTACTTTTTTTTCGTGTCCCTGCAAAACCAGCAGACAACTGCCACTGGCAACATCCCAAATACGCACGGTTCTATCGCTGCTTGCTGTGGCCAACTGCTTCCCGTCGCGGCTCCAGATGACGGAGTTAATCTCTGCCGTATGTCCCCTCAAAACATTAAGGCAGTAACAGCTTGCCGAATCCCATATCTGCAAGGCCATATCATCTCCAGCCGTGGCAAGTCGAAGCCCGTCTCCACGCCAGGCAACAGAAGTTACACCTCCGTTATGTCTAGCCCTAGAAAGGTGCAAAGGAAGTGACGAAGACAAAATGTTTGATATCGCCCATGCCGGAGCAGGAGCCTGATTCAACCACCAGACCGGCCCAATTATTTCTGTTGCCTTTTCCGTGACATTCAGATCGAATCGGGAGCAACGTATTTCGGCATATCGCAGGCTGGTCTGGACAAGGGATACTGCCTGCCAATTACAATGGCGTATTTGTGCGCCTCCCATGTCCACCTGTTCAAGATATGCGGCTTCGACAGTGCAATATTGCCAGCTACTGCCTACCAGCCGGGTCTGCTGTGCTTCAAGGCGTTTGATGATCAGATGAGACATCAGGAGTTGCGGTGCATTGGTAGTATTCATGCGCAGCAAATTGATAGTCCATGGTTGGCTGGGATGACCATTAAGAATGCGCTGGCCGATATCAGTGCCGGAGAGATCAAGCGTATCCGGAAGAGCATGCAGCCATCCCTTGTGACGGGCTATCAATAAGTAGTCCAAAGCAAGCAGTGCGGCATCCGGGCTGGGTGGGGCAGCATGCAGATGTCTTTGTGCCTGGAACAAGGGCGGATGCTCGTGGAGGGGGCGGAGCTGCCAGAGGTCCGCCAAAAAGGAGATAGTTTCTGCAGAAACCTTGGCAATATCCCAATGGTAAAAACGTTGCTCGTGCAGCCCCCGCAGCAGGTGAGCAGCGACGAAATATTCCTGCATAGAGGTATGGATGAAGCGAAAGCTGCTTTCGCCATATCGCACGATAAAAGCGGCAGTGTGCAGATCCTTGGCAATCAGTTCCGCATGTTGTTGATAGCGAAAACGCCAATCCGGTTCACGCTCCATCTCTGCAAGCGCCCAGCGATGGAGCTGTTCATAGGTCCAGCCCCGCTGGCGATCACTCCACATTTGTGCAGCAAGCCGCTCCATCAGACGCAGCTTGTCTTCCGGTTCAATAGTATGCTTTCCCTCGTCACGCTGTAGCCAGTCAGCGACAAACAGCCCGTAAAGGCTGGCTGTGTTAACCGGCTTACCCAGGCTCTTCATGATCTCCAAATGGGCAATCTGCTCCCGAATCAGGCGCAACAGATATGGCTGGCGAGAAAGCTCCGTCAGATCGTGAATACCGGCAATTACCTCCATGGCCCGTACTGCCTCGGTCTCTCCCAGGGTGCGACTGAGATAACTTTTGATCTGGTTTTCATCAAACGGCAGAAGAAGAGTGCTGTCGCATATCAACTCGGGATTCTCGTCGCTGTCCGTCTTGGACATGCCCGGCCTAAGAACGCCGCGGGCCTCCTCCAGAAGGGTAGCATTCTGCTTGGCAACGGTAGGGAAGTAGTGCGAACGGCAGGATATTAGTACCTTGGATTTGCTTGGTTTGCCCTTTTCAGGCACAACCGGTCGCAGAAGTTCCTTGAAAAAAGCGGTGTCGCCATTTCTTGACAGATGGGTGCTGATTTCGTCAAATCCGTCGAATATCCAGAGTGCACCTGCCTGGGACAAGCGTTTGACGGCCGCGACATCCAAGCCATGTTCCTCTTTCGGATTGACCCCAAGCTGCCAATGTTTAAGCCATCCCTCCATAATGTGGTCAAGTGTCGGCGCACTTTGCCAATCGGAGGCGAAACCGACTTCGCGCAAATCAATATAAATCGGCAATGGAATACTGTTGTCGCCTCCCATGCGCTCTTTCAACAGGTGCAAGGCAAGCATTCGACAGGTAAAGGTCTTGCCAGAACCTAAATCGCCTAACAGGGCATGCACATGTGCTGAGTTCGTATCTCTGGCCCAGACGCTTAATCTATCCAAGGCATCGAACCCTCTCGGCTGCTCTTCGGCCAGCTCGGATGTTTGCTTAACAGCTGTTCCGGCCCTCCCCATATTGCAGCATTCGCCCCTTGTGCGCTCCCACTCTGTTGGGTTATAGCCGCTGTCGGCGTTCAATTTGTCCCGTTGCCGAATGGTAAATATATCTAGGTAATCATGACGTTTGACCGGCGTTTCGGCTGGATCGCGAAAGGGTGGCAGTTTTTTGCTCAAGCGCTCTGCAATATTCTCAATAAACTGTTCACGTGAGCGTTCATCGCACTCGCTGAATGCAAGTTTTTCCCGATGGCGAAGAATTTGTAATCCGCCATCCTCGGATAGGCCAAGTATATTGTTAATTTGCACCGGATCATTATCAAAGCAGGGTGAAAACAGTAGCGGGACAGAGTCCTTGACACCAGGTTTTCCTGCATGGAATTCGATCGGATTAAAACGCGGAAGTTCTTCCGACTTCACATACGCACTTGCCAAGTAAGGCTTTGAGATGAGCAGCAGTCCGATCTCGCAACCATCCAACGCCGTCTCGATTCGCTTGAACATCAAATTGTCCTGATGTTCGCGGAAGTGATAAATACCATCAGCCAAATCAGCACGCCCCATCGCCTTAAGTGTGTGGCGCAAACTTCGCAGAAAATCTTCTAACTCAGTTCGTTCCTTGTCAGTCGGAATTTCCGCATCCCTGTTGTCAGAACTGCTGACAAATATTCTGAAGCGGGAACGTGCCAATGGCGGGGTGAAATCCTTGACTAGATATTCGGGGTTTTTGCTAAGCAGATCTTTCTGCATCTGCTCCATTTTTTCGCTGGAAAGATCCGTTCCCTCGAACCAACAGTTACGCTGATCCGGTTGTTTCCTTTTCTCAGAATCCACACAGAACTCGAATTCTATGCTGCATGATTTGGCAGCAGCTTTAACTTGATTACGCAGAACCCGAAGGCTGTTGAGGGCTTCTTTCTTATCTTTACCGGGGAAAGCAGTTTCCAACGTTTTCCCCAGATTGGCCTTTTGCGAACTATCAAATAACTTGGCAATCGCCTCAATGGTGTCTGCCTGTTTCTTGGTTAACTGCTCTGAAAGTTTCCCTATGTAGTCAGTGACTTGAACTTGATGCAGTCTCATGACGACCCCCAATTAATAATGTTATTAATGATTTGATAATGATTATATTGGCGCTTAAGAAAAAGTCAAGAATTATATTTTTATCAGCTACAGGAAATTGCAACAGAGACAAATGGGAGAGGTTGATATATCTATCAGGCGGCCAGATGATCGTAATTAAATTGGGAAAAAATTGAAGCGTAAGGTCAACGGCCTCGACCTGCATTCAAGTTAGATCAGCTAACCGATTAATCTTCAATGGTTTAATTTGCTTAGCAAAAATATAACATTTTCAGGGACAAAATAACGTCAGCTTAAATCCTCCCACTCCGCCCCGTCAATCCAACCCCAAAACCTCACCAACCGCCTGATGCACGCGCCCCATAACCTCATCATCAAGCCGCAGCAGCGGCCCTTCGATCAACCGCTTGTTATCAATGGCGCGGAGTTGGTCAACCAGCAAATCGGAATCTTTATCCAGCCCCCCTTGTGCAGTTATACGCAGCCGGAGCGGTTCGGCATCTTCAATCAGATTGGTGGTAAGGGGAATAACAAGAGTCGAAGGATGGTCTGCATCGAGGAGCGCCTGATTCTGTAGGATCAGCACCGGCCTGATTTTGCCCGGTTCAGTGCCGCGCCCCGGATTGAGGTTTGCCAGCCAGATCTCGCCGTGGCTACGCATTAGGGGCATCCTCGATTCCATCGAATTCGGCATTCACCCGCATGCTCTCACCCCTGACCTTCAAGCTGGCTTCCATGAGCCGCGTCCGGCGACGCTGAGCGTATACTGCTGCGTTCATCTGCTCCAACGCCTTACGAACATAGGCGGCTCTGGGGATGTGCAATTCATCTGCGGAGACATCAACCTCGCGCAACAGGTCATCTGGGAGTCGTAACGATAATGTAGTCATATTGGCACCCTAATATTGTATTACAAATATAAGTACAAAATAGCATCTTGCTGCTGATAATAAAAGCAAAAAGGACAGGGCCAAAACCCTGTCCTCTTACAAGCTCATCCAAACATTCCCTCCCCCAGAGCGGGAGGGTTAGGGTGGGGGAAGAAAGGCTGCAAATTCTAAGGTACCCCCCTCCCGGCCTCCCCCCGCTGGGGGAAGGAGTTATCATCTACTCCCTGAAATTGGTAAACTGCATCTCGACACCCAGATCCTTGCCTTTTAACAACTGGATCGCATCCTGCAGATCGTCCCGGTTTTTGCCGATCACCCGCACCTGATCATCCTGGATCTGCGCCTG
>JAQTRC010000037.1 GCA_028712665.1 Desulfuromonadaceae bacterium | reverse complement strand
GGATCGAATTTTCCCTTTTCTATCAGAACCTCACGGATCAGGCGGGCCATACGATCGGTCGCTGCTGCATCCTCACTTTTGGCCGGTTGGCCAAAACCATGCACCTTCAGCTTGACCCGGAACTCGGGATATTTTATCAGCAGCTCGGAAATACGCTGCACAGTTTTGGAACCTTCTGCGGTCAATGAGGCGTTCTTCGGGGTTTTAAGCATTGCGGAACGCAAGAAAATGACCGTCATATTATCGGAACCGGTCTTGATGACACCACCAAGTTTTCCGACTTCGGCCAGAAAATCTTTCTGCCGGTTAAGTGACTCTATCTGTTCTTTGCTCTGGCTTTCCGCCATGCCTTTGGCGGCTGCAAGTGATGCCAGTTCGGCTTTCAATCTGCCAATCTCGCTGCGGGCCTGTTCCTGATCGGCGGAGAGCTGTGCCACTTTCTTTTCGGAGAGAGCCAGGGCTTTTACACAACTTGCCAGATCTGATGACATCGATGATATTCGTCGTTCGGCAGAGGTCAAAGCCGTAGATTTCACAGACATGTCGCTGCCGAGTGCAGATGATTTGGCTGTCAGCTGATCCTTCTCTTCCTTCAAGGCTAAAAAAGCGGTGTTAAGCTCGGTCAAACCTTTCTTGATGGCTGCAATTTCGGCATTTTTATCATCAAACACCTTGATTTTTGATTTCACCTCCGCCAACTGACGATCCAGACGGTTTAGCTCCTTTTCCTGAAAAATCTTTCCCACTTTCGCCAATACTATAGATGCCTGAATTTCTGCCATCGCGGCAAAATACCTGACTGCAGGCTCCGCAGCAGGATCCAGTTTGCCGGTCCAGCCAAGATGCTTTTTATACTCGGCTTCAGAGTTTTTGATAAAGTTGCGTGCGATCAGAATCTCATCGGTGAAACTGTTTGATCCCAAAGATTTGGTCTCGGCCTTTTCGACGAGATTCCGGGCATTGCGAACATACTCCGGATAGAGCGGCTCCTCTGCGTATGCAGCGGCAGACCCCATTAAAACCAGAACAAGAACAGCGGCACAAACCTTTATAATCCGCATTTATTTGTCCCCCTTGCCGGAGAGTATGGCTGCCAGCCGACTTTCATGCGCCGACAGCATCTTGCGGGCGCTTTCAGCCGCCGTAGCCGCATCACGCTCCTCAGCCAGAGCATTGGCGAGGATGACCTGCAAGGCGGCCATTTCAGCATAATCTCTTGTTATCTTGTCATTTCCTCTTTTCAATCCTTCCTGGGCTGTAGCGATACTCTTTCTGGCCTGTTCGACAACCTCTGGCGCACTTTTGCCAGCCGGCATTTTTGCAAGCGTTTCAACCTGCAGCCTCACTTTTTGATATTTTTCCGTAGTCGCTGGCTGGACTGCGCCAGATTCATCAGAAGCGAAGAGAGTAGCGGCACAAATACAGTGGAATAGCATGACTAAAAGGACTTTCCAGAACTTTCTCACGGGTCTACCTCCATTCATGTAAATGTCTGATTTGACAACAGCTGCACAGTCCGGACCGGAAAAGGTATTTCAATTTTTTCTTCTCGAAAACGTTTCAATATCGAGCAGTTGAGCTGGTCCGTCACCTCTCCCATCCGTGACGGGTCGTTCACCCAGAACAGAAACAGCATATTTAAAGCGCACTCTCCAAAAGAGTTAAAAAGCACAAGAGGCGCAGGCTCATCCAAAACCTCACCGTTGCTTGTTGCCAGTTCCAGCAGCACCTCTTTTACGTGATCGACATCGCTGCCGTAACCGACACCTACTGTTATTCTCCCCTGAATTACGCTAGTCGGCCTGACCAGGTTGATAACGGTAGAATTGCAGAGGTCAGAGTTGGGAATAATCATGACCGTTGTATCAAGCCCCTGGATCTTGGTAGATCGCAGACCGATGTCGATCACATCCCCAACCTTGTCGTTCGCCAGTTTGATCCGGTCACCAATCTGGAAGGGGCGGTCCAGCATCAGGGTAAAACCGGATATCATATGGGCCAGGGTATCCTTTGCCGCAAGCCCTATGGCCAGAGAACCGATGCCAAGGGCGGTCACCAACGAGAAAATATCATAATTGAAGTGTTTGAGAATTACGATCAGAGCCGTGCCGATAAGGAACAGCGAGATGATCTTTTCGGCAATCGACACCATCTGTTTCGACACGACAACCGGGATGTTCCCATCCTTCGAGTCGGTCACATACCATTGCATAAACTCGTCGAGCAGATGGTAGATCAGGCTGCAGACAATCACCACCAGGACGATATAGAGCGACCCCGAAAAAACCATCACGACCTTTTCGTTCAACGGCAACGAACGAATCGCGAGATAGACCCCCAAGGTGAGGAGCAGGCGCGAAACATGCGGAATAACCCGCTGCAAAATCCGGTCATCAAGATCGGTTGCCGTGAAAGAGGCCAGACGCTTACCCCACTTGTTAAGCATGGCGACGAGCAGGTTTGAGAGCAGCCAGAAGAGGGCAATAATCAGCAACATCCCAAGAATCTCTTTGGCCCAGAAAAGCAGGAAAGCGTCTCCGGGCTGAGTCTGGAGTATCCCCTGTATGAAACCGATGAATCTATTCATTGAACACTCGTCTGAATATCGTATCTACATGTTTGAGATGGTAGCCAAGATCGAAAGACTCACGAATTTTAGCCTCGCCAAGTGCGCCTGCGACATCCTTATCCGCCAGCAGTTCGGTCTGGAAGTCCGCACCCTCATCCCAAACCTTCATCGCATTTTTCTGCACCAGCCGGTAGGCCTCTTCGCGAGAGACACCGGACTGGGTCAGATCCAGCAGAATCTTCTGGGAGAAGACCAGCCCCTTCATCTGGTTCAAATTTCTGAGCATATTCTCCGGATAGACTACCAGATTCTTGATAAGTCCGTTAAGACGGCGCAGAGAAAAATCAAGAGCCACTGTGGCATCCGGAGCTATGTAGCGCTCTACCGAGGAGTGGGATATGTCGCGCTCGTGCCAAAGAGCAACGTTCTCCAGGGCAGGAATGCAGAAAGAGCGGATGTAGCGGGCCTGACCGGTCAGGTTCTCGGAAAGAATCGGATTGCGCTTGTGCGGCATAGCCGATGACCCCTTCTGCCCCTTCGTAAACTGCTCTTCGGCCTCCAGCACCTCGGTGCGCTGCAGGTGGCGGATTTCGATGGCGATCCGCTCCATGGATGAGGCAATGATAGAGAGCACGCAGAAATATTCGGCATGGCGGTCGCGGGGGATGACCTGTGTTGAAACCGGCTCCGGTTTCAGCCCCATATTCTTGCAGACATACTCCTCCACATAAGGATCAATATTGGCAAAGGTGCCGACCGCGCCGGAAATAGCCCCGGTGGCAATGTTTTCACGGGCAGCGGCCAGGCGTACCCGGTTGCGCTTCATCTCGGCGTAGAAGGAGGCCAGTTTCAGCCCGAATGTAACCGGTTCGGCATGAATGCCGTGGGAGCGCCCCATGCAGACCGTATCCTTGTGTTCATATGCGCGGAGCTTGATCGACTCAAGCAGCATGTCAAGATCGGCCAGCAGTTCGTCGGCCGCCTGGGTCATCTGCACCGACAGGCAGGTATCGAGAACGTCGGAGGAGGTCATCCCCTGGTGGATGAACCGCGCCTCCGGACCTACAAACTCGGCCACTGATGTCAAAAAAGCGATCACGTCATGTTTTACTTCGGCCTCTATGGCGTCGATTCGCTCGATGTCGAAATTCCCCTTCTCGCGAATGACAGGCACGGCATCTTTGGGAATCACCCCCAGTTCAGCCTGGGCCTCGCAGGCCAGAGTCTCTATTTGAAGCCAGATACGAAACCGGTTTTCCGGCTCCCATATTTTCGCCATCTCGGGACGGGTGTAGCGTGGGATCATACATGAACTCCTGTTTTCAAAATTAAATTTCCATCAACTGGCTGGCCCGGTACTGATCGCCGATTACTATCTGCGGGGCGCATATGTTCTGATCCCGCAGGAACGACTGCGTGGAGCGTACTACATGATCCGGGTGGTTGTTTACTTCGGACAGGTGGGCCATCACCAGCGCCTCCAGTCCTTCGTGTGCCAGTTCGTGGAGCAGTTCCAACGAATCCTCATTGGATAGGTGCCCGTGGCGCGATTTGATCCGCTGCTTCAGCTCCCATGGGTATGGGCCGTTCATCAGCATATCGATGTCGTGGTTGGATTCGAGGTTAAGGGCGCGGCAGCCGCGAAGTTTTTCTATTACAAGCCTTGTCGCGATACCCAGGTCAGTGACCGTTCCACAGCGCCCCTCGCGGCTTTCGAACAGAAACCCCACCGGGTCGCAGGCATCGTGAGTAATCGGAAATGGGTCGATACAGGCATCGCGGAAGGTAAAGGAACAACCGGACTCGAACTCAATAGCCAGGGTCTTTTTCAGATGTTTTTCCGACTTCCGGCGCAGATGGTGGCTGGCCATGACCGGAACCTTGAATTTGCGGGAAAAGGAGCCTACGCTCCGGATATGGTCAATATGCTCATGCGTGACCAGTACGGCATGGATTCCCGATGCATCGATTCCGAGCTTATCCATGCGGAGTAAAGTTTCCCGCAACGATAAGCCGACATCTACCAGGAAGCGGGTATCTCCGGTCTCGATATAGAGACAATTCCCCTTGCTGCCACTGGCGATTGAACAGATTTTCACACAGGCTCCAGGAAATTTTGGTTGATGAAACGTCGTGATAACATTCGACGATTACATAGGGATTACAGCCGGTCATGCTCATACGAGAAAGAGTATCGGGTTGCGCTGTAACAAGCCTAGTTTATACTACGAAGCCGGTTCCAGTTTCAAGGCTATTCGTTGATCTGTCGCACGTTTGAAGCCTTCAGATCTCGGAAATATCCGATCCCGTTATCTCCAGATCCGGCCATCCCTCGTAGATCCACTCCTCAACCTTTTCCAGCGCCTGCCTCGGAATCTTCTTGTCAGGGCTGACGGTAACAAAACCGAGCACAGCTACCCCGGCATTATCCTGGCGGTCCACCTCGGCGCAGGCCACGTTGAAGCGGTTCTTCGCACGTCCCAGGATGCTTTTGACAATGCCGCGCTTTTCTTTGAGGGAGCGGGAAGGGAGGGAGAGATGGATTTCGAGGCAATATATGAACATCAGGGGCTCATTGGCTAAAATTCGCAATGCCGCGGCGTCCGCGGAAACGGGATCACATCACGGATATTATCCATCCCCGAGAGGTACATGAGCATACGCTCGAAACCGAGACCAAAACCGGCATGCGGGCAGCTCCCCCAACGTCGGCTGTCCAGATACCACCAGAGCGGTTCCTGCGCGATCCCGAGTTCGGCCATTCGCAACTCCAGACGATCCAACCGCTCCTCGCGCTGGCTCCCGCCGATGATTTCACCGACTTTGGGGACAAGGAGGTCCATGGCGGCTACCGTCCGATCGTCATCATTTAGCCTCATGTAGAATGCCTTGATGTTTTTGGGGTAGTTGAGTATGAAAGCCGGCCCCCCCACGATCTGTTCGGTGATGTACCGCTCATGCTCGGTTTGAAGGTCAACCCCCCAATCAACCGGATAGGTGAAGGTTGTCCCGCTTTTTTTCAGAAGTTCAATAGCTTCACCGTACTCCATCCTGACAAAATCCGCCTCCGCCACCCTGCGAATGCGCTCCAGCAGGCCGCTCTCGATATGCCTGTCAAAAAAGGCCATATCGTCGGTACACTCTTCCAGCGCAAAGCGACAGAGATAGCGTACAAACTTCTCGGCCAGATCGGCATCGTCAGCCAGATCGGAGAAGGCCATCTCCGGTTCGATCATCCAGAATTCGGAGGCATGGCGGGCGGTGTTTGAATTCTCGGCGCGGAAAGTGGGTCCGAAGGTGTAGATATCGCCGAAAGCCAGAGCGAATAGCTCACCTTCCAGTTGGCCGCTGACAGTCAAACCGCTCTTCTGACCGAAGAAATCCTGATTGAAGTCCGTTCTGCAACCGAGTAATGGAGGGTTTGATGCGTCCAGAGTGGTCACACGGAACAGTTCGCCGGCACCCTCGCAGTCACTTGCGGTAATGATCGGGGTCTGGACGTAGAGAAAGTTTTGCTCTGAAAAAAATCTGTGAACTGCCTGGGCCAGTTTCGATCGAAGCCGGAAAATGGCTCCAAAGGTGTTTGTGCGGGGACGGAGATGGGCTATGGAACGTAAATATTCGAAGCTATGCCGTTTTTTCTGCAGCGGGTAGTTTCCATCGGCCATACCGATTATGGTTATCGATATTGAATGTATTTCCCATTTCTGGCCGGCTCCCGGCGATTCCAGCAACCTTCCTTCAACCGTCAGAGCGCTTCCGGTTCCGATACGTCCGATCTGCTCGAAGTTGGCCAGATCAGATTCAGCTACGACTTGAATACCATCAACATCAGAACCATCGTTAATCACGATAAAAGCTATCTCTTTTGACAATCTAAGAGAGCGGACCCAGCCTGAGACAACATAATCAGAACCTTTTGTTCCGTTTGCAATAAGCTCTTTAATCCTTGTTCTCATTCTTTTCACCTCAAGGTGTTTTTCGAGAGGATGACACCTGCCCTACTTCGTTTTGATTTCTCCAGCTCCTCGCTTGGAAACGCCTGCTTTTGGCTGCGGGCTCTGTGAGATCCGTTTTTGAACATGATTCACGCGAGGCCGTTCTTTGCTTCCAGACGCAATTTTCCCGGCTGCCGTTTTTTGAGGTCCGTCAATCAGTTCACGAGCTTCAGCCTCCGATAGATAGCGGAACTGGCCGCTCTTTAGCGTACCGATAGAGAGAGTACCGTAACGAATCCGTTTGAGCCTTACCACTGACAGGCTGACCGCTTCGCACATCCGCCGCACCTGACGGTTGCGCCCTTCGTGTATCGCAACCGAAATCCAGTCATTTAGTTCTCCATCCTTTATCAAGCTCACAACAGCCGGAGCGGTCTTTCCATCTTCCAGCTCAATTCCGTCAGCCATCAGCCGCAACTGTTGATCCACAATCTTGCCGCGCACCCGCACGTGGTACTCTTTTTCGACCTCGTGGCGGGGATGCATCAGGCGGTTAGCCCACTCACCGTCATTGGTCAAAAGTAGCAACCCTTCGGTGTTGTAATCGAGGCGCCCCACCGGATAAACTCTTTCCGGCACACCATTAAGAAGGTCTGTGACCAGCTTGCGACCCTGACTGTCCTTAAGTGCGGTGATATATCCGGTCGGTTTGTTCAGAAGTATGTAAACTCGTTTTTCGCTTACCCGCAGCTGCTTCCCGCTCACTGTAATAACATCTTTGTCGGGGTCGGCCTTGCTGCCAAGTTCGGAAACAACAACGCCGTTGACTGTCACTTCACCATTTAAGATCAACTCTTCCGATGCGCGGCGTGAAGTAATCCCGGCGGCTGATATGATTTTTTGCAATCGTTCAAGCATAATAGCTCTCCAAAAAACAGGGGCGGATAATCCGCCCCGAAATAGTCAGACAATTTTCTATATGAACTACTCTATAAACCTCGACATGGCGCGGAACTTTTTGTAACGTTGCTCGACAAGCTCATCGTCCGACAGCTTGTTAAGCTCCGCCAGCTTACGCGAGATTGCCTCTTTCAAGTTTTTCGCAGTGGCTTCATGATCGCGATGCGCACCACCGACCGGTTCCTTGATGATCTCGTCAATAACACCCAGTTTTATGATGTCGTTAGCAGTTGGTTTAAGAGCCTCGGCAGCCTGGGCGCCTTTAGTGCCGTCCGACCAGAGAATAGCGGCGCACCCTTCAGGAGAGATAACGGCGTATACCGAATGCTCCAGCATCAGGATACGATCGCCGACGGCTATGGCCAGAGCTCCGCCCGAGCCGCCTTCACCTGTAATACATACGATGATCGGAGTCTTCAGGCCGGCCATCTCGCGTAGATTGCGGGCAATAGCCTCGGCCTGACCACGCTCCTCCGCACCGATACCGGGATAGGCGCCGGGAGTATCGACAAAGGTTATCACCGGCAGCTTGAACTGTTCGGCCATCTGCATCAATCGCAACGCCTTGCGGTATCCTTCCGGGTTCGGCATGCCGAAGTTGCGGAATACCTTCTCCTTGGTAGTGCGCCCCTTCTGGTGGCCAATGACCATTACCGGCTGATCGTCGAAACGTGCAACTCCGCCAACTATGGCGTGGTCGTCACCGAAGTTGCGGTCGCCATGCAGTTCTACAAACTCGGTAAAGATATGACCGATGTAGTCAAGTGTGAATGGCCGATTGATGTGACGGGCCACCTGGGCGGTCTGCCAGCGGGAGAGATTTGAGAAAATATCCGCACGCATCTCTTCAACGCGCCCTTCAAGCGTCTCGATATCGGAAGCGATGTCGAGGCCTTCGTTTGACAGAGCGTTCAGCTCTTCGATCTTCTTTTCAAGTTCTACAATCGGTTTTTCGAATTCCAGATAAAACTGGGTTGCCATGGATATCCCTCACATTTTTGCCACAGAGGCTCAGAGACACCGAGGAATACGATAAAAAACTGAAAGTTACAAAACAGGGAAATCGGTTATCAGATTATCAGGAATAATCTCATACCGAAATGTCTTGTATCCCACCTGTCATGGTTCGTTTTCTCTCTGCCTCTGTGTCTCTGTGGCGTATTGTATTCGACTTTATTATTCAAATGTTGCGACATTATAACCGAACAATCGATCCACTTCCAGCCTTAAATCATCACTGGCAACCACGCTCATCTCTGCCGGCAGCGGCATAATCGACCGGCTTCGTTCAGGTATCACAAACTGTACATAAGCCGGAACTCCGCCACGGTGGCGTTCGATGACATGCTTCAGCGCATCTATCTGCTCGGCCGGCGTACAATCCATGCGGAGGGTGAACAGCACCTTTCTGGTGGCCTGGGATCTCGTCTCTGAGAGCAGCTTTATCTCTCCGGTCGCCCCGCCCCCGCGTTCACGCTGGGAGTACTTGGCGCCATGCGATTCGCTCCCCTTCATGACCAAAACCTTGCACCCTTTTTCCCCCTTTTCCAGCTTTCCGGTAATAAAAATCGGCTCATCCGATTTCAGCAGTAAAGAAGACGTTGAGTAGATATCGGAAAAAACCGTGATCTCAACCGAGCCGGTCAGGTCCTCAATGGTTGCAAATCCCATCCGGTCACCCTTTTTGGTGGTTATCTCCTTTAAAGCAGAGACGATGCCGCATATCCGCACCTCACTGCCATCTATCAGTTCAACCAGGTTGGCAATCTCCGAGTTGGACAATCTCTTGATGTCATCGATATAGCGATCCAATGGGTGGCCGGTAATCAGAAAACCGAGCGCCTCCTTCTCGAAAGCCAGCTTTTCCTTGTCATGCCATTCGGGCACAACAGGCAACTTCATGCCGCCGCTGCCATTCCCCCTGACAACCTCTTCGGCGCCAAACAGGGAAACCTGCGCACTGGACCGCTCCTCCTGTAACCTCTGTCCATAACTTGTGGCGGCCTCCAGCCCTTCTATCAGAGATGATCGGGTCGCACCGGTGGAATCGAAGGCGCCGCACTTTATCAGCGATTCGATAACACGCTTGTTGACTCTCCGCAGATCAACCCGTTCGCAGAAATCGTACAGGCCTTTGAAAGGTTCTTCCTTGCGCGCTTCCAGAATGGCTTCGATGGCTCCGGCCCCGACATTTTTTACCGCCCCCAGTCCAAAACGCATCGATGTGCCAACGACCGTAAAAGAAAGCCTGGAAGTATTTATGTCGGGCGGCAGCACTTCGACCCCCTGTTCACGGCAATCGCTGATGTTCTTGACGACTTTGTCGGTGTTGTCCATGTCGCACGTCAAGAGGGCTGCCATGAACTCAACCGGAAAGTGAGCTTTTAAAAAGGCGGTCTGGTAGGCGATCAGGGCATAAGCGGCCGAGTGGGATTTGTTGAATCCGTATGCAGCGAATTTCGCCATCAGGTCGAATATTGCCTCGGCCTTTTTTGGATCGACCCCCAGTTCTGAAGCGCCTTTTAAAAAAGGTATTTTCTCCTTGGCCATGACGACGGCATCTTTCTTCCCCATGGCGCGCCTCAAAAGATCGGCCTGGCCCAGTGAGTAGCCGGCCAGCGAGCGGGCTATCTGCATGACCTGTTCCTGATATACGATAACGCCGTAAGTGTCCTTCAGGATAGGCTCAAGCTGCGGCAGCTCATAGACGACCTTCTGGCGACCATGCTTGCACTCGATGAAATCCTTGACCATGCCCGACTCCAGCGGGCCGGGACGGTAGAGGGCAACCGCCGCAATGACATCCTCGAAGCATGATGGCTTGAGCTTGACCAGCATCTCCTTTATGCCGCTGGATTCAAGCTGGAAGATACCGGTGGTATTGCCTGCACTGATCAGATCGTAGCTGGCCTGATCGTCATCCGGAAGTGTCGATACGTCAAAATTCGGATCTTTCCCATCCCGCACCAGTTTGACGGCGTTCTCGATCACCGTCAGGTTCTTGAGGCCCAAAAAGTCGAACTTTACCAAACCGACCAGTTCGACATATTTCATCGAGTACTGGGTGTTGATCGAACCGGTTTTCTGGTCTTTGTAGATCGGCAGAAACTCCTCCAGCGGCTCTGGCGCTACCACGACGGCGGCGGCGTGAGTCGAAGCATGCCGCGTCAATCCCTCCAGACAGAGGGCTGTATCCAGAAGTTCCTTGACCTGCGGGTCGGCAGTGGACATTTCAACAAGCTGCGATTCCTTTTGGAGCGCCTCTCTCAGAGTGATGTTCAAATCATCCGGAATCAACTTGGCAATCTTGTCGACATCACCATAGGTCATGTTCAGCGCCCTCCCAACATCCCGTACGGCAGCCTTGGCTTTCATGGTGCCGAACGTTATGATCTGGCAGACGCGATCACGGCCATACTTTTCAACCATGTACTGGATTACCTCGCCACGACGGTCCTGGCAGAAGTCAACGTCGATATCCGGCATGGAGATACGTTCCGGGTTAAGAAACCGCTCGAACAGGAGGTTGTAGGGGAGCGGGTCGAGATCGGTAATCTTGATGGCATAGGCCACCAGAGAACCTGCTGCCGAGCCTCTGCCGGGACCGACCGGGATACCGCGGTTTTTCGCCCAGAGAATAAAATCCGACACAATCAGGAAATATGCGGGGAACTTCATCTCACAGATGCAGTCCAGTTCGAGCGCCAGGCGATCAAAGTAGGACTGTTGCTGTTCCAGGCTCATATCGGGATATTTGGCCAGGATGACGTTCATCCGCTCCTTTAGCCCTTCTGTGGCCAGTTCCTTCAGCATGTCATCGTGATTTTTGCCTGCAGGCGGGTCAAAATGCGGAAAGTGGTAGGTCTTGCCATCTACAGGAAGTTCCAGGTTGCACTGGTTGGCGATCAAAAGGGTATTGCCTATCGCTTGAGGGGCATAGTGAAAAGCCGCACTCATTTCCTCTGGCGACTTGACGTAGAACTCATCGGCAGAAAATCGCATATGGGTCGGATCGTTCATGGTCTTGCCGGTCTGTATGCAGAGCAGCACCTCGTGGGCGCGAGCGTCCTCACGGTTCAAGTAGTGGCAGTCGTTGGTTGCCACCAGCGGAATCTTAAGCCCGGACGCCACCTCTATAAGGCGTTTGTTGACAATGTCCTGTTCCGGCAGAGTGTTCTCCTGCAACTCTATGTAGTAGCGGCCTGGAAACAATTCGCTGTACCAGCGGGCAGTTGCGACTGCGTCCTCGATTCTCCCCCGCCCGCACTGCATGGCCACTTCCCCTTTTAAGCAGGCCGACAGGGCGATCAAACCTTCGGAACGTCCGGAAAGCAGCTCGCGATCTATGCGGGGACGGTAGTAAAAACCTTCCTTGTAGCCTGCCGATGTGAGGTAAGAGAGATTTTTGTAACCCTGCATGTTTTCGCATAAGAGTATCAAGTGGTACGCAGCATCGGAAATTCCCTTGGCATCCCTTGAGAAGCGGGAATCAGGCGCCAGGTAAAGTTCGCAACCGATCAACGGCTTGACGCCGGCCTTCTTGCACTGCAGGTAAAATTCCGCAGCACCGAACATGTTGCCGTGATCGGTTATGGCCACCGCAGGCATGTTGTATTCCTTGGCTTTTGCGATCAAGTCATCTAAACGGATGGCTCCATCCAGCAGGGAGTATTGGGTATGGAGGTGGAGGTGAACAAAGGGGCTTGACGCTCTGTTTTCTTCGATAATAGATGGTTCCATGGCGTGCCGCCTCCCGGTGAATCGATACGGCAGGGATTATGCCTTATTACAAGATATGGTGTCAAGGAAAGGGATGTGGGACAATATTTTGTGCCGGTACGCGTGGGAACCGGTACTGTTTAGTCCTGGAAAAGGCCGCCCATCAGCATTCACTGATACGGGCGGCCTCAATAATCCAAATATGGATGCTGATATTTACGGCTTATAGACCTTCAGGAGCGCCTGCGCCATTTCGGCCGGACTGGCTGCAACGCTGATGCCGCATTTTTCGAGGACGGCTACCTTTTCAGCGGCAGTTCCCTTACCACCGGAAATGATAGCGCCGGCATGACCCATCCTTTTGCCGGGAGGCGCCGTGCGACCGGCTATGAAGGCCGCTACCGGTTTGGTCATGTGGTCCCTGACGAAGTAGGCGGCTTCCTCTTCGGCGCTTCCGCCGATCTCACCTATCATGATGACCGCATCTGTGTCAGGGTCTTCCTGGAAAAGGCGGAGCACATCAACGTGGCTGGTACCGTTGACCGGGTCGCCTCCGATGCCGACGCAGGTGGACTGACCGATGCCGAGGCTTGTGAGCTGCCATACAGCTTCGTAGGTGAGAGTGCCGGAGCGGGAAACCACTCCGACCTTGCCAGGTTTGTGGATGTAGCCCGGCATGATGCCGATCTTGCACTGGCCTGGAGTGATGACGCCGGGACAGTTGGGGCCGATAAGTCTGGTTTTTTTACCCTGCATGTACTGTTTGACCTTGACCATGTCGAGAACCGGAATTCCTTCGGTGATGCAACAGACAAGATCGAGTCCGGCATCAACCGCTTCCATGATGGAGTCGGCGGCGTAGGGTGGCGGTACGTATATGACCGAGGCGGTGGCTCCTGTTGCATGAACCGCTTCTGTTACGGTGTTGAAGACCGGAAAACCGTCAATGACCGTGCCCCCTTTGCCTGGCGTGACTCCGCCAACCATCTGGGTGCCGTATTCGCGGGCGCCCTGGGCGTGAAAAAGGCCGGTTGCGCCTGTAATGCCCTGTGTTATTACTTTGGTGTCTTTATTGACCAGAATACTCATTCGTATCTCTCCTAGCAGGCCGCCACAGCCTGAACAATTTTTTGAGCTCCATCCGCCATGCCGTCAGCGCTGACTATGTTGAGGCCGCTTTCGGCGAGAATCTGTTTGCCTTTATCTACGTTGGTCCCCTCCAGCCGGACAACCAGCGGCACCTTGATACCGACCTGTTTGGCGGCTTCGACAACGCCGGTCGCAATGACGTCGCATTTCATGATGCCGCCGAAAATGTTAACAAGAATGCCTTTGACGTTTTTGTCGGAGAGAATGATCTTGAAGGCTTCGGTGACGCGTTCGATGGTAGCTCCCCCCCCTACGTCGAGAAAGTTGGCCGGATCGCCGCCGTAATGTTTTATGATGTCCATTGTGGCCATCGCCAGACCTGCGCCATTGACCAGACAACCGATGTTTCCGGTCAACGATATGTAGGAGAGGTCGTACTGGGAAGCTTCGGTTTCGTTGTGGTCTTCTTCGTCGTAGTCCCGCAGGTCGTTCAGTTTGGGGTGCCGGAAGAGGGCGTTGTCGTCGAAGCCGAATTTGGCATCCAGCGCCATCAGTTCACCTTCAGCGGTCACCACCAGCGGGTTGATCTCCAGCATGGAGCAGTCACAATCCATGAAAGTTGTGTACAGTCCCTCCACCATCTTGACCATTTTGTTGGTCAGTTTCCCCTCCAGCCCAAGGCTGAAGGCAATCTTGCGGCACTGGAACTGGGTCAGTCCCACAGTGGGATCGATCGCTTCCATAAAGATCTTTTCGGGACTCTTTTCTGCAACCTCTTCGATGTCCATGCCGCCTTCGGTCGATGCCATCATGGTGACTTTGGAGCTGTTCCGGTCTACCAGCAGACTGATGTAGAGTTCACGGGCAATATTGCACCCCTTCTCGATCAGTACGCGGCGCACCAGCTTGCCTTCCGGCCCGGTCTGATGGGTGACGAGAGTCATACCTATCATCTGCCGCGCAACATCCCTCGCCTCATCGGGAGTCCGGACAAGTTTTACGCCACCGCCCTTGCCGCGGCCACCGGCGTGTATCTGGGCTTTGATGACCCAGGGGCCGTCACCCAGACGTTTGGCCCATTCACGGGCACTGGCGCTGTTGTAACAGACATGGCCGTCAGGGACGGGCACGCCGAAACTGCGAAGAATTCCCTTCGCTTGGTATTCGTGGATATTCATGCATACGCTCCATCAATTGGGATTCGATTTTTATAGCAGATACAAATCATGTATACAAGTGAATTTTATCTACAATGAAGTAGTTTATTTGGGCTAAATAGTTGTATTACCAATTTTCAGTAAATCGATGCGATTGATCTCCGCATCTGAAGCACGCAGGTAAACCGGAAGCAGAGCGGATGGTTCAACCGACTCTCCTCGCCTGAAAAGATCCAACGCCAGCATGGTGGCGTTTGCGGCTCGGGATATATGGAGCTGGAAGGGTGCAAATATCGCACGATCAGGCATCCTCTCGGCTATCAGCTCTCGATATTTTATAGCGCCCTCTCCGGCAAAGAGTATATGTTTACCGGTCGCAGAGCAGAGCCGATCAAAAAAACTGGCCGGCGACATGACGCAATCGTTCATAAGCGGATTTGGGAGAGCTGCCGAGCAGTCAAAGAGCGCGGCATAAACTTCACTTTTGCGGGCATCAAGCAGCGAACAGACCGGATGGGACGAGAATGGAAAGTTCATAGCCAGGAGGGCCAGCGAGGAAAAGCCGACACACGGTTTGCCGGCAGCCAGCGCCAGCCCCTGAACCGTTGCAACCCCTCCGCGTACGCCGGTAAACGAACCGGGACCAATGGACGAGGCAAAGAGGTCGATATCAGCCGCAGCAACTCCGGTAATCGCCAGAATACGCATAATTTCCGGGATCAAACGGGCAGAGAGTGTGCGATCGCTGTTGAAGCAGGATTCGGCCACTACCTTTTCATCGACAGCCAGAGCAACAGTGGCCATCGATGTTGACGTGTCTATCACAAGGATTTTCATGCTCTCGTTCGCTCCTCTTTGTATTAAGACTCAGTACGCACAGTACGCACAAAAGTCAACCTGGAAATCCGGCGCACTTTTTGATTTCTGAATCGTCCGGACCGGCAGATGGCTGGTGAAGATGATACTATATTCACGCCTGGATGATCAGCAATTCTGAATCGAGCGAATATCGTAAACTGCGGGCGACTGCTCCTCTCCAGCCTGCTGTATAAATCTGAAAAGCAAAATACGACGCCCGCGTATAGTTTTTGCAAAATAATTCAAAACAATAACACCATGTAAAATCTGATAGTTATGCAATACGCAAAGAGACTTTACAGTTGTCTAACATGCTGTAATTGTTGTTATTTTATGCAGGCGCAAAGAAACTTCATACTTTTTTAAAGACGTAAGATACTGAATTTATGTTGATTATTGTTGGCTGATGAGTTAGGGAGTAATAAGGTTTGGTGTAAGAAACGGCAAGAATTTATGTGAGACCGCAAGGAATCAAAAATCACCAGATGCAAAGCCTGACCCGCGGTGGGCGATGTGAGACCGCAAGGAATCAAAAATCACCAGATGCAAAGCCTGACCCGCGGTGGGCGTGACCCGCGGTGGGCGGCGCTGGGGTCGCCCTGGCGGAGTCGCTTTTGCCGGCGGTGTTACCGGAGTTGATGGTTTGGTGGTTTTGCCAGCATCCCCGGAAAAGGCGAAAATACAGAAACAATGAACGTGGTGACTCCTGAAGCACAAAGAACAAATGTTTCTGCTTGTAGATTTTCATCTCCTGCTTAAGAATGCCCTAAAAACCAATATAACAAGAAGGAGCTCCAAATGAAATTGACAACAAAGTTCATCATGATAAACGTAGTACTTGTAACAGTGGCTATCACGGTCGCGGCTTTCCTGATGTCTTCGCCAATCATGATGGCAGCTGTCGCTGCTGTTTTTTCGTTTCTCGGGGGACTGTTGGCAAAACAGCTAATAGATCCCCTCATCTGCGAGCTTACCGGCATAACCGATAAAATGCATTTACAAGCGAAAGATATGGAAAAAAGTCAGGATTTCCTTAAACAGATAGTCAATGGAAGTACTATTCCAACTTTTGTCATCGATCATGAGCACGTTGTAACACACTGGAATCTAGCTTGCGAAATAATCACCGGCTTGGATGCAAAAGCAGTTGTCGGGACCAGAGAATCGTGGCGGGCCTTTTATGAATCTAAACGACCGGTAATGGCTGATGTGATTATTAACAGTTCTCTGAATAATGATTTAGATAAATTTTACCAAGGAAAATACCTTCCTTCCGAGCTGATTGAAGGGGCATTTGAAGCTGAGGGCTTTTTCCCGCAACTCGGCAAGAACGGTCGATGGCTGTTCTTTACTGCTGCACCAATGAAAGATCCGAACGGAAACCTGCTTGGTGTTATTGAAACTTTGCAGGACATAACAAAACAAAAAGATATGGAACAGACTATTGCTCAGACGATTGATCAACAATCAGAGTTCACAATCCAGCTTTCCAGTTCAGTAGTGGAAATATCATCTACCATGGAAGAATTTACTTCCACTGCAAGCCAGATAGCCCGGCACAGCCAGGGAGTGGCGGAACGGGCGGACAATACTCTGGAGGACACAAAAACCGGCTCCGCCGAAGTTGAAAACCTAGCTTGCAAGGTAAATAACATCAACATCAATATTCAGGCGAATATCACCGAGATCGTAGAACTTGGCAGGAAGTCCAAGGAGATAAACAAGGTGATGGAAATTATCAACAATATTGCCAACCAGACCAAACTGATCGCTTTCAATGCTGCTCTTGAAGCGGCAAGCGCAGGAGAGTCCGGCAAACGCTTCGGCGTGGTAGCGGTTGAAATCCGGCGCCTAGCGGACAGTGTCGTCGACTCAACAACAGAAATAGAGGGCAAAATCAGAGAGATTCTGGATTCGGTTAATCGCCTGGTGATGTCATCAGAAAAGAGCTTCCAGCTTATCAAGGAGGGGCAGGAATGTGCATCCCGCACTGTCGCCATGCTAAAAGAAAGTGTAAATGGCGTGGAAGAGACCACCAACGCCGCACGGCAAATTTCTCTTTCCACCCAGCAGCAGCAGATTGCCAGCAGCCAAGTGCTTATGGCGCTCAAGGATATCGAGCTGGGAGTGCGGCATTCGACGGAAATATCTAAACAATTGCATACACTTATCATCAAAGATCGAAACAAAAGCAATAATACTCAGCAACCGCAAGGGTAAACGAGAGTTAAATCACGGGAATGCATAATGGTTATCAAGGCTATACATTTGACAGAAGAATTTATTGGTAACGGGCATGCAACACAATAGACAACATGATCCGAAAGAACAGTTTACAACATTAATTTACTGTTTGTGACAACGTTGACGCCGGGTGTCTGAGCGGCATGATGGACTCGGTCCAGAAGACCGTTTCGCCGGAAACATATGATGTGCACTCTGCCAGCTAACCTATGGTCTATTCGCGATGGACAAATCATGGAGAACATATTTACAGTCGCTAAGAAGATGACGATGTAACATTCAAATTTGATGACTTTTACACCCCTGATAATCCCACCAGCTTTTCTAATCCCCCGCGATAGCAAATTGGGAAATCACTGATATAATTGTCATAGTGACGCTTCTTCCATCTGAAAAAACACCATCCCATGATATGGAGGTAACACAAATGAAGTTAAATGACATTACCAGAGGCACAGGGCTTGAATCACACGGCATTACTAATGCGAACGTGATCTACTGGACTCCCACGACGTCAACACTCTACGAGCAGATTGTGAAACGACGCGAAGGTCTGATTTCGCATATGGGCGCAGTCGCGGTCAAAACCGGGCACTATACCGGCAGGGCGGCAAACGAGAAGTTCATTGTTGACGAACCGACCTGCCACGACAATGTTGCATGGGGCAAAGTCAACCGTCCTTTCGAACCGGCCAAATTCGATGCCATATACAACCGGATGTGCGCCTATATGCATGGAAGCGATCTGTTCGTGCAGGACTGTTTTGCCGGAGCCGACAAGGTCCATCGCCTCCCTATTCGCGTCATCACCGAGAAGGCATGGCATTCACTGTTTGCCAGAAATATGTTCGTAACGGCAACATCTGAGGAACTGGAGAACCATTCCCCCCAGTTCACCGTCATCGACCTGCCAAGCTTCCATGCCGTCCCGGCAATCGACGGCACCAACTCCGAAACCTTCATCATCATCAACTTTGCCCGAAAAGTTATCATTATCGGTGGAACCAGTTATGCCGGAGAGATCAAAAAAGCGATCTTTACAATTCTCAATTATCTCCTGCCGCTGGAAAAGAAGATCTTGTCAATGCACTGCTCTGCCAACGTCGGAAAGAATGGTGATACCGCCATATTTTTCGGCCTGTCCGGCACCGGTAAAACGACCCTTTCAGCCGATCCGAACCGTTCCCTGATCGGAGATGACGAGCATGGCTGGGACGACAGGGGAGTCTTCAACTTTGAGGGTGGCTGCTATGCCAAGATAATCAACCTTTCCAAGGAAGCGGAGCCGGAGATCTACGAGACGACCCGCCGCTTCGGGACTGTCCTGGAAAACGTGGCAATCGATACCCATACCCGCCGGGTCGACTTAAATGACGACTCCTTTACCGAAAACACCCGCGCATCCTATCCGGTTACCCACATCCCGAATGTTGTGAAGAGCGGTTGTGGCGGGCACCCTGCCAATATAATAATGCTTACCTGCGATGCCTTCGGCGTACTCCCTCCTATTGCCCGCCTCACTCCGGAACAGGCCATGTATCACTTCCTCTCCGGCTATACCGCCAAAGTAGCGGGTACCGAGGCCGGAGTAACAGAACCATCGGCAACCTTCTCCACCTGTTTCGGCGGGCCGTTCATGGCGCTCAATCCCACTGTGTACGGCGAACTGCTGCGGGCCAAGATAGCCAAGCACAAGGTAACCTGCTGGCTGGTCAATACCGGCTGGAGCGGCGGTCCCTACGGTGTCGGCTCCCGGATGAAGATTTCCTATTCCCGCGCGCTGGTCAACGCGGTCCTGGACGGTACCCTCAACGCCGGCTCCTTCGAAAAAGATGCCTTCTTTGGACTGGATATCCCATCAGCCTGCGCCGGTGTTCCTGGCGAGGTTCTCAATCCCCGAAATACATGGGCGGACAAGGCAAAATATGATGCAACTTCAACAAAACTGGTAGGCATGTTCAAGGAGAATTTTGAGAAATATGCCGCGCTTGTTTCGGCAGATGTGGCCAGGGTCATGTAACGGACAGAAGAAGAATCAACCCTCGACACGTTACAAAAGTGAAAAAACGGCTGAAAATACCTGGTTCTAACTAGTACGCTGCAACATCTAAATCTAACCCCCTCTGGGGCCTAAAGGGAGATTTAGAGGGGTTAGCCGCGCAATAATAAGCGTTACAAGGTACTGGGGAGATGCAGTTGAACAATATACTTCAGCTCTGAAGCAATCTGCTAACCTGCAATTTTCGCGCGGCGCAGAGTCGATGCGAGGATATCGAACGATAGATCAAGGTTGGTTTCCGGATTCTGAGCGGGGCCGAGCAAGCGGAGCTGTCCGAGTCGATTGAGCAGACGGTCATCATAGATCGCCGTCCGGCAAAGACGGCGCAGTTCACTCTTTAAATAGGCGAAGTTCAACTCCCGTGACAGCTTCATCGCTGCACCGAGTCCTTCAAAGAGCACGCTGCTCTGGCTGAAAAAAACCGGCGGCCGTTCATCGGCGTAAAGACAGAGTACATTATCGCGTATCTCTCTGTTCAGTTCCTCCTGGTGCTCGACCTTCCTGGTCAAAGGAATGCCTCCGGAAAGAATGGTCCGGCCGAGGTCGAATTTGCGCTCCGTGACCGTTTTTGTCTCAGTTTCACCAAGTATGCGTATGCCGGGAAGAAGCAGGTCGATTTCATCATAGGGAATCCCGGCGGATTGCCCGTCGTTTGCCTCGATATACAATTCCAGCTCTTTCATCTCAAAACGACGTACGACGAAACGGCCCGCATTGCAACAGAGCTCCCCGGAATCAACAATCAATGTCGCAACTCCGCACTGGTCCAACCTCGCCGCCATAGCCAATGCCGGTTGCCTATCAGCAAAATTGGCCACAACTGCCGGCCCGCCACCAATCATTCTTTGCCGCATTTCGTAGAGAGTTATTCCGGCGGCGGCCGCAAGCGCCTGGATCAATCCCGTTGTTTCTTCCTTCCAGCCATGAATGACAACGACATGCATACGAACCTCCCAAGAGCAATCAAGATGATACGATGTTCATGGCGTAATTGAAATAAAAACCGCAGGGTTATGCGGAGGAGATGCCGCTATGACCGGACGGGATATGCCGTGCAACATGAGAGGGTGATGCCGCTCGAAGTCGGGCAGTATAAGCGGGAATAAGGGGAGGAGCTACGTCGGAATGGTAGTATAATCAGGTAAAAAACCGATCAGTATTGATTACCTTGGAAAACCGCACGAATCGCAAACGGGGACATCACTTACTTCCTGACAGACCCTACCCCTGAGGGCCTGTAAAATATCTGACGATATCGTTGTAGAAAGCCAGAACCATCAAACCTAACAGGAGCACCATTCCGATCTGCTGTGCATATTCACGTATTCTTTGCGGGACGGGACGGCGGAAAACAAGTTCACAAACAAAGAATAGAAGATGACCGCCATCCAGCACCGGCACAGGCAGAAGGTTGAGCACCCCCAGGTTTACGGATAAGAGCGCCATGAATGCCAGAAAGGGCGATATACCTGCGGAAGCTTGCTCTCCGGCCATCTTGGCGATCATGATCGGGCCGCCTACGCTATCCATCGGGACGACCCGTTGTACCATCTTGACCAGCGACATGATCGTGATATCAATCACCTTCCATGTCTGCTCGGTTCCTTTGACGACCGCCTGAAAGGGGTTAAAGTACTCGGTAACAACTTCACCCGCCGAGGCCACACCGATAGCATAGCCATTGATTTTCTCGCCGAACAGGTTTTTTGAAACACGGGCTTCAGGGGTAATGGTGAAGGTAACGAACTGCTCGCCCCGCTTTACCGTTAGTGTGAGCGGTTCGCCTTTGCTGGCTGCGACCCCCTCTGCAATCTGATCCCAGCGGCTGGTACTCTTATTGTTGATTACCGTGATGACATCGCCCGGTTGCATGCCGGCTTTTGAAGCAGGCCTGTCTTTCAAAGCCTCTCCGATTTTTGTAGTTACGGTAGGAATACCCATCATGCAGAGCGCGATGAAGATCATCCATGCAAAAAACAGGTTGAAGAGCGGGCCTGCCATTACGATGGCAATCCGAGCCAGCACCGGTTTATGGGCAAACGAGCGGGCTTTTTCATCGTCGGTCAGTTCACGCAGAACCGGCTCTGTTGTAGCGTCTGACGGAGCGTTTTCATCTTCAGGGCGTGGATCCGACTCCCCCCCCTCAATGAAACCACCCTCTCCGAACATCTTGACATAGCCTCCAAGCGGAAAGGCGGAGAGCAGGTATTCAGTCTCGCCGATTTTTTTACCTATCAGCTTCGGACCAAAACCGAGCGAGAATTTCTCTACGCTGACCCCCAGCATTTTGGCCAGCAGAAAATGACCAAGTTCATGGACAAAAATAAGAATACCCAGGACGATTATTGCATAAATTACCATCATATCAGCGCACCAGCTCCCGGCAAATTTCTCTCGCCGTTTCCCTGCCCCAGAGATCAGCCTCGAGTACTTCTTCAATCGACCGCAGATCACGAGGCGTATGGGCATTCATCGCGGTCTCGATAGTATCTGCGATCTGTACGAAACCGATGCGACCCTCCAGAAAGGCTTCGACCGCGATCTCGTTGGCGGCGTTCATAACTGCCGGCATGCTCTCTCCCGAGTTAATGGCGCGGTATGCCAACCCAAGGCAACGGAATTTGTCCATATCCGGCCTCAAAAAGGTAAGGCCTGAGAATTGCGTCAAATCGAGCGGCTTGACACCTGTTGAGATCCGCTCCGGGTACGACAGAGCGTAGGCGATGGGGGCCTTCATGTCGGGCGTTCCCAATTGGGCAATCACGCAACCGTCTATATATTCCACCATGGAGTGGATTATGCTCTGGGGATGGATATTGACGTCGATCTTTTCCACCGGGACATCGAAGAGCCAGCGTGCCTCGATAACCTCCAACCCCTTGTTCATCATGGTGGCGGAATCGATCGTGATCTTCCTCCCCATGTTCCAGTTCGGGTGGTTGAGGGCGTCGCGCACCGTGACCCGTGTAAACTGTTCAGCCGGGGTGTTAAGGAACGGCCCCCCCGATGCGGTCAGAATGATCTTCTCTATATCGGCGCTCCGGTGCCCTTCTATGGATTGAAATACCGCACTGTGCTCGCTGTCAACCGGGAAGAGCCTTACTCCATGCTCCCGGACCATATCCATGAACAGATGACCGGCAGTAACAAGAGTTTCCTTGTTCGCCAACGCGATATCCTTTCCGGCGCGAATCGCGGCAGCGGTCGGAAGCAGCCCGGCAGCTCCAACAATAGCGGCCACTACCATCTCGACTTCATCATCTGTGGCGGCAGCAATCAAACCTTCCATACCGCCCAGAATTTCGACATCGAGGCCGCCGCACATCTCTTTCAGCAGAGGGACATCCCCGGACGAGGCTACAACGGCGATGCGAGGAGCAAATTGGCGGATCTGGCGAACGAACAGCTCCAGATTTTTTCCAGCCGTCATCGCCACGACACGGAAGCGGTCCGGATGTGCCGCCACGATCTCCAGAGTGCTGACGCCGATTGATCCTGTGGAGCCGAGAATGGTAAGGTTCTTCATTATCTATCCCTTAAAGATGTAGACGACGTAATAGTAGGTAGCCGGCGCGGCAAACAGAATGCTGTCCAGACGGTCAAGCACCCCTCCATGACCCGGAAAAATAGTGCCGGAATCCTTTACCCCGAAGCTCCGTTTGAGCATTGATTCAAACAGGTCCCCCAACTGGCCAAGCATACCGATTACAACTGCGGTCACAAGGGCGTCAGTGAACGTAAGCTGCTGGAAAAAAGTAAACTTTGCCAGCAAGGTCCCGCAGATGCTTCCCAACACTCCTCCGAGAGCCCCTTCAATACTCTTCTTCGGGCTGACCAGGGGATACAGCCTGTTCTTGCCAAATCTGCTGCCGATGTAGTACGCAGCGGAATCGTTAGTCATGACAATCAGCATGATAACTATCAGCCACTGTACGCCGAACTCTGTCTGGCGCAGCATTACCAGGTGCATCAAAAGAAAAGGAATATAGATAAAGGCAAGAAGAGCATAAGCCACCTCGCGTGCGGCATCTGCAATCTCCCGGATTCGGAACAGGAAGAGTATCGCAAAAAACAGAAAAAGGAGGCCCACCCCTGTCAATGCGGTGAGGTCGCCTGCGGCAAATGGTGTAAAGATCAGAGCCGATCCGGACAGGGCAGCCAGCCAGACTTCCAGGGTTCTCCCCGGCAGCGCCATCCGATAAAATTCAAAGATACCGAAACAGGAAAAGAGGCCCAACAGGCAGGCAAAGAGGAGCGCTCCACCCTTCAGTATGATGATCGCAAGCAGAGGCAGCATAATGAAAGCTGTTATCAGGCGTTTGATAGGTCGCCCCTTCCGGAAAGCTGGTCACTGGTCCTGCCAAAACGGCGCTCGCGGGACTGATAGTCGGCCAGGGCCTTATGAAGCTCGTTGATGGTGAAGTCAGGCCAGTTGATTTCGGTGAAATACAACTCGGTGTAAGCCAACTGCCAGAGCAGAAAGTTGCTGATGCGCATCTCTCCGCTGGTGCGTATCAGGAAGTCGGGATCGGGCAGGCCGCCGGTATCCAGATAAGATTCAAAAACATCGATATTTATCGCTTCCGGAGTCAGCTTCCCTGCCAGCACATCCTGCGCCAGCCGCGCGGCCGCCATGCTCAATTCCTGCCGGCTGCCGTAGGAGAGCGCCAGTGTCAGCACCATGCCGGTGTTGCCGGATGTCTTATTTATGGCCTCGTTCAGAGTCTCATTAACATCATCCGGCAGGTCGCTGCGATTGCCGATGACGTTGTAACGGATATTTTTGCGCATCATGCGCGCTGTCTCCTGACGAATGTACTTTTTCAGGAGTGTCATGAGCGCCCGCACTTCCATAGCCGGGCGAGACCAATTTTCTGAAGAGAACGCAAACAGTGTAAGATACCTTATGCCGAGCAGCGAAGCCTGCTCCACCACCATCTTGACCGTCTCTGCGCCGCGCTGGTGCCCTACGATGCGCCTGAGCATACGCTGCTGCGCCCAGCGGCCGTTGCCATCCATGATAACCGCCAAATGAACCGGAAGCCTGTTGGGGTCAAGCGGTTCCATCAAACTTCCATTACCTCTTTTTCCTTGTGATCCACGGCCTCATCTACCTTGATTTCATAATTCTTGGTGACTTCCTGGACATCCTTTTCGTATTTTTTAAGCTCATCCTCGGTGATAGACTTATCCTTTTCGAGCTTTTTCAGCTTGTCTATAGCATCCCGTCGGATATTCCTCAGAGCGATTTTGTCCTCTTCGGCCTTTTTCTTGAGATCCTTGACAATTTCCTTTCGGCGTTCCCCGGTCAGAGGGGGGAGATTCAGACGGATGATTCTGCCATCGTTTGAAGGGGTCAGGCCGATGTTGGCATTCATGATGGCTTTCTCTATCGGGGCGATCATCTTGGCTTCCCAGGGGGATATGGTGATAGTGCGCGCCTCCGGAACCGCCAGTGTGGCGACCTGGCTGATGGAGGAAGGGTTGCCGTAATAATCGATCTTGACGGAATCCAGGATACCGGTGCTGGCGCGGCCTGTGCGGATTTTCTGAAATTCGTTTTTGAGAACTCCCAGGGTTTTCTCCATATGGCTCTTCATGTCGGCAATTACATTCTTTGGCATGTCTACTCTCCTTGTACGATAGTGCCTATCTCTTCACCACGTATAACCTTTTTGATATTTCCTTCGGTTGTCAGGTCGAAAACGATAATCGGCAGATTGTTGTCCATGCAGAGCGAGATGGCTGTGGCATCCATAACCTGCAGCCCTTTTTTGAGAACTTCTATGTAGGAGAGTTTTGGAAGCTTCTGCGCATCCGGATTTTTCTTCGGATCGGCGGTATAAACACCGTCAACCTTGGTACCTTTCAGGATGGCCTGGGCATTGATTTCCATAGCCCTCAGACTGGCGGCGGTATCGGTCGTAAAGTAGGGATTGCCGGTTCCGCCACCAAAAATAACCACCCTCCCCTTCTCCAGATGGCGCATGGCGCGGCGGCGTATGTAGGGCTCCGCCACCTCCTGCATGGCTATAGCCGACTGGACACGGGTGGAAACCCCCAGTTTTTCGAGTGCGTCCTGCATTGCCAGTGAGTTTATCACAGTCGCCAGCATCCCCATATAGTCGGCGCTGGCACGATCCATTCCCTTAGATGATGCCGCGAGACCGCGAAAAATATTGCCGCCTCCTATCACAAGAGCCAGTTGCACCCCCATATCGGCAACCTCTTTGATCTCGCGGGCGATAGTGCTGATGGTCTGCGGATCGATGCCGTAACCCTGCTCGCCGGCCAGCGATTCGCCTGACAACTTAAGAAGTACCCTGGTAAATGACGGCCTGCTCATAGGTGTTCCTCCGCTTTGATTCTGCCAACAGTCCAGGCAACGCCAGAATTCAAGATGATGACAAGGCGGTGAGGAGAAAGCGACGTAGGCATAGCAGGCCTATGTCGAGGAGCTTTCGACGAATCAACGAAGTCAGCGCTGAATTGTGACGTTGCAACTATAAAAAAAGCCGGCCATTGCTGGCCGGCTTCGGCGATTCTTACAGGCCGGCCGCTGCCGCCACCTCGGCGGCAAAGTCCGATTCCTTCTTTTCAAGCCCCTCTCCCAGAACATACCTGGTGAAACGGCTGATTGTTATCGCCGTTCCGAGGGCCTTGCCGGTCTCGGCGGCGTACTGCTGGATCGTCTTGTCCGTGTCCTTTACGAACTGCTGTTCCAGCAGGCAGATATCCGCATAGAACTTGTTGATCTGTCCGTCTATTATCTTTTCGATAATATTCTCCGGCTTACCGGTTTCGCGAGCCTTGGAACGATAGATATCTTTCTCGCGTTCCAGCACGTCGGCTTCTACCTGATCGCGGCGCACATACAACGGCGATGCTGCTGCACAATGCATGGCGACATCTTTCACAAAAGCCGCGAAACGTCCATCTCTGGCTGCTGTTTCATTGTCACAGGCGGCCTCTACCATTACACCGATCTTGCCACCGGCATGAATGTAGGCGCCGACCGCTCCTGCGCCCATCACCTCAAAACTGCTGAAACGCCGGATCTGCATGTTCTCGCCAATCATGGAGATGGCTTCGTTAAGAAGCGTCTCGATGGTCTTGCTGCCGTCACCAGTGTAAGCCTGCGCAAAGAGCTCTTCGACCGAAGCGGGTGAAGCCTTCAGGATATGGTCGGCAACCTCCTTGACAAAAGACTGAAACTTATCATTTTTTGCGACGAAGTCGGTTTCGCTGTTAATTTCGAGAAGCACCCCTTTGCTACCATCGGCAGAGAGGGATGTTGCGACCATACCTTCAGTCGCGGCACGGCCGGCCTTCTTGGAAGCGGCCGCGAGTCCTTTTTTACGCAGAAAATCAACGGACTGCTCGAAATCTCCACCGGTTTCTTCAAGCGCCTTCTTGCAATCCAGCATCCCGGCGCCGGTTGCTTTCCTCAATTCACTGATCTGTCCTGCTGTTACAGCCATGCTATCCTCCTGACCCGCAATATATGAATTTGGTATTACTCGCCGGCTTCTTCTACGACAACTTCGTCAGCGGCAAATTCGTCTGCGCCTTCGGTATCGGTCTGAAGCGCCGCGTTTCGAGCCTGAGCCCCCTCGATAACTGCATCGGCCATTTTTGCGGAAAGCAGGCGGATGGCGCGAATGGCGTCGTCGTTGCCTGGTATGACATGGTCGATCGGGTCGGGGTCACAGTTGGTATCTACTACGGCTACGACCGGGATACCTAGCTTGTTGGCTTCCTGTACAGCAATTTCCTCGTTTTTGGGGTCTATTACGAACATGACTCCCGGGAGCTTGCTCATGGTCTTGATGCCGCCCAGAACCTTCTGAAGCTTTTCACGGTCACGCTCAAACTGCAACGCCTCTTTTTTTGTGTAGGCCTCAATGGTGCCGTCTTCAAACATCGCATCAATCTTTTTCAAGCGGTCTATGCTCTGCTTGACTGTGGAAAAGTTGGTCAGCATACCTCCCAGCCAGCGCTGGTTGACGTAGTACATGCCGCAACGGGCGGCTTCTTCAGCCACAGAATCCTGAGCCTGCTTCTTTGTGCCGACAAAAAGTACGGTGTGCCCGTCCTTGACTGATTCCTTGACGAAGTTGTAGGCGGACTTGAAGTAGCGGACGGTTTTTTGCAGGTCGATGATGTAAATCCCGTTGCGCGCCCCGAAAATGTAGGGTTTCATCTTGGGGTTCCAACGTTTGGTCTGGTGGCCGAAATGGACGCCGGCTTCCAGCAACTCCTTCATGCTGATACTTGACATACTCTTTCTCCTTTGGTTTTTCCTCCGCCCCGCCGAATCCCCGTCATCTATCAAATAGGGACACCACCGGATCTGTTCGAGGCGTGTGAATTGAATAGCGGGAATTTATAACATAATTAAGTAAGAGATGACAAGGCAAAAAGTTTTGACAGGCTAAAAACCTACGGATGGCGAAATCATGAAGAACGCTGGTGGCCCACTGGCGGAACAGGGTTGCCCTCGCCGAGTTGACGCAATATCCAACCGAGATGATAGCGTCGAGGATGTAAAACTTGGTGCTGTACTCCTTGCCGTCTTCTACAGTATGTCGGAATTCCCGACATACTGTCCTCTCCATCAGTATTTTGATCAAAGGCAACCACCCCCCAACCCCCTCCTTAAAGAGAAGGAGGGGTGGCTTTAAGATATCTCGGTTTTAGCTCCCCTCCTGCTTTAGGAGGGGCTGGGGGTGGTAAGGTCTCCGCCTTTGATCTCCTCCAGAATCCGCTCACAGACGACATTCAGATTGTCATAAACGTCCGTATTTAGAAACCGGAGTACCTTGATGTTCAAAGCGTTCAGATATGCTGTTCTTTCGCTGTCATACTCAATCGCTTCGCCAGTAAAATGTGAATCCCCGTCCAGTTCGACTGCCAGTTTTTCTGATGGGCAGTAAAAATCCACGATATACGCCCCGACACTGTGTTGCCGCCGGAATTTATTACCGCCAAGATTGCTGTGTTGCAACATGCTCCAGAGCAGTTTTTCAGCTGGAGTTGAATTGTTTCGCAACTCTTTTCGGCGGGTTTTTAATACCGGTCGGTTATGGAGCATTGCTAACTATCCTTAAGATTGAGAGAATCGAAGGCAACCACCCCCAGCCCCCTCCTTAGAGTAAGGAGGGGGCTTTAAAATATCTCGATATTAAACTCCCCTCCTGTTTTAGGAGGGCCCAAACAGCGGGCCTAAAGGGCTGGGGGTGGTAAGGTTTCCTCATTCACTTGTAAAGTGTCGCTCAAAAAGCTCCTTCGCCATGAGAAATCCTTCCTCACTCATTCCGACTGATTTTGCCTTGCCTACCGGGTTTGATATGTAACCCTTTTCATGGAGCCTGTTCAGCGTATCCCAGTCAAACCCCTTCCATGCACGAGCACCAGCACCATCGTGCCTTTCATGGGCCACCAGATAAAGCAGTGCCAGTGTGTATTCGTCTATTTTATCTTCATCTATTTCCATTTGATCGCCAATCAACATCGTTGAACGGTAGTGCGGCGAAGCGTAGCGAAGACCGTCTGCCGTCGCGTGGTTATAGCATCTGTTCTTGGCCTCTTGTAATTAGGGTAGTTATGTCTTCAATTGGGCCTGTATAGACCTCAACAGGTGCCGGAATAATTGCTCGTATTTCATCAAGGTTTTGGTTGATAAAGGACGTTGGATCTAGTAGGCGTGTAGGTTTATCAGGTATCCACGAGAACCTATACTCTCTTTGGTAGATATAGCTTCTTGGCTTAGAGAAAAGAACACCAAAATCACTTTGGTGTTTGCCATACGTTACTCTTCCATTTGCTCCGATATGCGATGGCATTGCCTTTTCAAAGGCTGTATTTAATCTGGCGGCGAACTCTTCAACATCATGAATTACGAGACAGGCGTCAGCCCTCTTAAATTCATCATAAAGTCCTTCATCGTAATCGTATGCGCAGCATAATATGTATGAATCTATGGGCAGAAAATATGTCGAAAACGTGACGTCCCCCAATGGAACTATTGGAGTCTTGTCTAATGTAGTTATAGTGACTGCCTCCGGCGCCACAGCCTTTTCATGCACCAATTCGTTATCTTTTCGAGCAGCATCGTACTCATTCCTTATGTATTCAAGCGCTGGAAAAATGAAAAAATGACCATTTTGTCGAGCGTCCTTCAGATATTCAAGTTTGCTGTATCTGTAGAGGCGCTTTTCCGGAGTGCAGTTAACCAAAGTCTTATTTGCTGTTCCGTCAGGTACAAATGTATGCAGCACCAAACCGCCTGATTCTTCGTAGTAAACAAGTGCCAAGTCATCAAGGTGTTTTGCGATTTCCATGGCACCACCTGTTGTGCCTGCCGTAAACTCAAAGCCCTGCGGGTAAACCTGGTCCCAGATTTTTAATTCCAATCTTACCACAGGATTCATCCTGGAATTGAATCCAAATAGCTCACAAAAATTACAAATCTGGATTTCCGGCATCTTTTCCTCTCATGTATAACTCGTTGCTTTTAGCCCTGAGTAGAAGCAGTGTCGGGCTGTTACAACAGCTGCCGATAATCGCAATGAAGAGCCTCTGCAAGCTTCTTTGCGCGCTCCTTACCAATGCTCCGTTTACTGTTTTCCATCTCGCTGATGTGGT
>JAQTRC010000127.1 GCA_028712665.1 Desulfuromonadaceae bacterium | reverse complement strand
CCAATACCTATAATTCGGGAATGTCCTGTTATGACATAGTTCTGGACATAGGAGTCATGCTCGCTGTGGAATGGCTCCGGCATCAAAATGTCTACGTTCACACCAAGAAGCTCTGCCAGGCTGTAACCGAATATTTTTTCCGTGGCGGCATTGGCGGAAATGATGACACATTCTTCATCAATAGTGACAATCCCGTCAACTGCTGCATTCAAGATGGTGCTGTTCCACTCTTCGGTTTCCCGCAGCGTCTCCAGGGACCTGGTAATGTCGGCAATAATCACTGCAAAAAGGTCCTTGCCCGGGCTAAAAACTGATACGTCATAAGATTTTCCAGATCCTTGTGAATAATTTTGATAGGAGAGCGGTGCACCTGCCCGTGCCACAATGCCATATTGTTCTATCATGAATAATTCGGTATTCGGCATAACCTCTTTGACGCTTTTGCCTATAATTGACGATGCAGTGACACCCATCAACTTCTCAAAGGCTGGATTCACCTCAAGGAACCGGTAATCAACGGGGGAACCCAGATCGTCGTACACCATTTCGTGAAGTGCAAAGCCGGTGGTCATGTTCTCAAAAAGGAGTTGATACTTGCGCTCACTCTCTTCGAGCTTTTCCAAAGAATCCTTCTGCCGTTTCCAGGCACGGTAGGACAAGCTCGACGCAACCAGAGTAGTAAGAACGAAAAGGGTTACCAGCAGCAGTATCTTTAAAGCTTCGTTCCGCCATCCAGCCAGATAATCCTCGGTGGCAAGGCCGACAATGACGTAACCAGGATATGTGGATATTCTGCGGTAGAAATTTATCCGGTTAATCTGGTCCAGCCACGTGGGAGCAATGAAATTTCCGAAATCGGGATGCGAGCGCAGAGCCTCCATAAACTCGTTAGATACGGTTTTGCTGCCAATGCTACTTCCACCTCCCGACGGCTCCGGGTACCGTACAACCAGACTCAGGTCAAGCTCACGGATGCTGATTGCTCCGCGAGACCCCAGATCGAGCGCTGCAAACATTTTTTTAAAATGTTCCAATGTTATTGCGGCGTAGACCACGCCAGCGAAGTTCCCCTTCGTATTATTCAAACGCCGGGCGAGTATAATGACCCATTTGCCGCTGATACGTCCGACCACCGGTTTTGAGATGACTAGGCCAGTTTTGGGATCGTCGCGCAAGCGGGTGAAGAAGTCCCGATCGGCAATGGAAATTCGTGCCCCCGGCTTCACGTTTATCCCATACAAAATGGTTCCCTGTCGGTCGGCGACCCGCAAGCTGTCAAGATCTGGCTGCTGCGAGTACAGGCGGGCAATATAGGCATTGAGCGCCATCATATCGATAGAGCCGGTGGCAAGTTGTTGTTCCGCTTCAATTGAGGTTGTTAGCAGTGCCAGATCGCACTTGTTTATGGTACTGGAAATATTTTGCTCCAAAACCTGCGAAAGGTTCTGAGCGGCATTGGTCGCCCGCTCCTGAAAGCGGATACGGTTCTGGAACAGTAACATCGCGGCAAGGGTAAAAACGAAGAGATCAAGCAATAGGACAATGGCCACAAGCCTGAAGAGATAAGCAGAGCAGGATAACTTTGTAAACGATGATTTGAATGAGTCGATCATAAAGGTGGCAACCTATTTAAGGAGTGTGATTAAACAGCATAAACCTTATTTACCATCTCCT
This sequence comes from Desulfuromonadaceae bacterium, assembly GCA_028712665.1. Lineage (GTDB taxonomy): Bacteria > Desulfobacterota > Desulfuromonadia > Geobacterales > Pseudopelobacteraceae > JACRCG01. Next base: position 5,225 of record JAQTRC010000127.1, on the reverse strand, counting down.
TAGAAACTGGATCAGTTTTAGGAGGAAGGTCAAAAGGATTGTATAGTTAAGGCAAGAACAAAGAACAAAGAGGAAAGAGGAAAGAGGAAATGTATTTTAACCTCAAAGTGCTTCAAAATGCTAGAAAATATTAATGCCGGCACCCTACAGGAAGGAGGTGATTGCGTCAAGCTCTTCGATGATTAGGCACTTATATTTATGAGTACACATTTACACCACCTCGGCAGATATATAGCTTATTGTCTAAGAGAGTGTCCAATACCCTCCTTCTCTAACGCATGAGGGGGGGAGCGGTGGGGTCATGGATTGGATGCTGGATCCCAATCCATTCCATAAGCTCTAAGTGCGTCCGCCAGGGGACGCCAATAATACAGACAGTCGCAAATTTATTTTGCAACTGTCTGTTCTTTTTTATGTCTATATGACCAACAGGGTCATTCGCAATACCTTTATCATCTTGGAAAAGCCGCCCCTGATTACCAATAGCAGCCTTCCGGCCTACAGCGCCCCCTTTCGATAAAACTCTGATACTCCCCGTCGCCGACAATAAAATGATCCAGCATCATAATCCCTATAATTTCGCTTTAGCGGGTGGCTGATTTGTTTGTTTTCCTGGTTAGTCAGAATAATCAGTGAGTAAATTTGCTCTGTACCAATTCAAAAGCATAGACTTGATAGTTACTCCTTCTTCTTCGGACCGGAACGGAGTGAAAAGCTGGAAGACATGCGTAAAAACCTTTAGAAATAGAGGGGGTTTTTATTTGTTCAATAACATACTCTCTGATATGATCGAAAATAATTTTAACGTCGAAACTCGGCCCTGCCATATTCCAACGAGAGGAAGCGACCCCTTGTTTACCAGGAGAATACTTGCCGTTGACGACGAGCCAACTTCCCGCTTGCTGCTGGAAGAGCATCTGAGCCAAAATGGATATAATCCGATAACCGCTTCCGATGGCGCAGAAGCATTAAATATCCTTGCAGAGCAGCAAATCGATCTGATTGTTACCGATCTGTTCATGCCCGGGATAAGCGGCATTGAACTGATCGATCGGGTGCGGAAGCAGCATGGCAGCATACCGATCATTCTGATTACCGGAAAAGGGAGTATTGAGAGCGCTGTGGCCGGTATGCGCGCCGGGGCGTACGATTTTCTGGAAAAACCATACAACCCCGAAAATTTGAGATGCACTATCCAGCGGGCTCTCGACTATCGGCATTTGGTTGTTGAGAACGAACAGATAAAATGCCTTCTAAACGAGCAGTACAGCTTCCAGAGTATTGTTACCGTAAATTTAGCCATGAAAAAGGTGCTCGAACTGGCGAAAAGGGTAGTTGCCGCGCCAGATACCACCATAGCTATCTATGGTGAAAGCGGCTGCGGCAAGGAGGTGCTGGCCAGAGCCATCCACGTTTCAGGAAAAGGGCTTCCTGCGGCTTTTGTTGCCGTCAATTGCGCCGCTATCCCTGAGCACCTTCTGGAGAGCGAACTGTTCGGTCATGTCCGCGGCGCCTTCACCGGAGCCGACTCTGAGCGAGAGGGGAAGTTCAGTCTGGCTCGAGGTGGGACCATACTCCTGGATGAGATTGGTGACATGCCGCTACCGCTCCAGGCAAAACTACTCCGTGTCATCCAGGAGCGCGTCTTCGAAAAAATCGGCAGCAACACCCCCATATCCGTCAACTGCCGGATCATCGTAGCAACCAACCGCAATCTGGCCGAACTGGTCGCTGCCGGTCGTTTCCGTGAAGACCTCTACTATCGAATCAGCGTTTTTCCGCTCTCCCTCCCCCCCTTACGGGAACGTAAGGACGACATCCCACCCTTGTGCGAGTTTTTGCTGGATAAACTGCGACAACATCTCGGGAAACATCTACCCGGTATTTCCCAAGAGGCAATGGAGTCAATACTAGCGTATCACTGGCCCGGCAACGTGAGAGAGCTGCGCAATTGCCTGGAGCGAGCGGCAATACTTACCGACGGTGAGCTCATTCGCTCCTCCCATCTGGGGTTCGCATCGTCTCTCTCCGATGTCGCGACAGACGTTGCCCTCGACGACACCTCATACATCTTGACCCTCCCCCCTGACAACCTCTCTCTCGATGCCTTAACCGATCAAATTCTTGCCATAACCCTCGATCGATGCAATGGTAACAAGTCTAAGGCCGCAAAGCTTCTCAGGATCGGCCGCAAGGCTTTTTACCGAAGCTGATTCCACATTTTATCAAGAATAACATTCCTTCTGATTAAAATTGTACCCATTCGACCCACGCTGTTCCCTACAGGCACAACTGTGCCATCCCTCTGGGAGATAACTAGCTGTAATTATTCAAACAGAATAATTGGCATAATATCTGCTGAATAAGGGTATCGATATTTCAAAGTGTTCCAAAAAGGAACAGAAAAGCGGAATTTTCATGTCACAGGAAGCGATAGAAAGATTACTTGGCAGGCTGTTGACCGACGACAAGTTTCGTAACATAGCCTCGAAGTCATTGGAAAACGCCTGCTGTTTGGGAGGGTATCAACTCACAACAGAGGAAATGAAGCTGATTAATACCGAGGACTTCGTACTGATTGAGCTGTTAGCAAAGAGGCTTGACTCCAAAATCAAGCGATTTTCGATATAAAATAAACTCAAAAAGGGGTTCAAATGTCATTTACCACTCGTATCATTGCAGGCAACGCACTGGGAATTATATTAACCGTGGCAGCCATGGCGCTTTTCAATTCCAAGGGTGATCTTCTTATTTCAATTGCAATAGCTGCCTTGCTGCTGATTGTTATGTCACTCCTCATTGGCCTGCTGAGCAGCAGTGCCTTCAAGCCTTTGGCCGGTATTGTGGCGGCCCTTGAAAAAGCCGCCGCCGGCGATCTGTCAGTCCGGGCTGACGTTACCGGTGGCGGTGAATTTGCGAGACTGGCGACCGCCTTTAATACCATGATGACTGATATGAACAAGGCGATGCGCCAGTTCTTTTCCGTCGCAGACACGGTGCGCGATTCTGTAGTGATGGTTCGCTCCACAACCGATGCCATGGCTGCCGCCGCTGAAGATGTTGCCATTCAGGCCAGCACTATTGCCACCGCCAGTGAAGAGATGTCGGCTACCTCCGGTGACATCGCCCGCAACTGTCTGTATGCCGCCGAGAGTGCCCAGAAGGCGACCGAACAGACCCACAGCGGCTCGCAACTGGTCCAGAGCAGCTCCCGGTTGATGGAAGGCATCGCACAGCGAGTGAACGTATCATCAAAAACGGTTGAAGGTCTGGGGCAGCGCTCAGATCAGATCGGCGCGATCGTCAGCACAATTCAGGACATTGCTGATCAGACCAATCTGCTGGCGCTGAACGCAGCCATTGAAGCTGCACGGGCCGGCGAACAGGGGCGCGGCTTTGCGGTCGTTGCGGATGAGGTTCGGGCACTGGCAGAGCGCACTACCAAAGCGACAAAAGAGATCGCCGCAATGATCAAGGCGATTCAAAGTGAAACGCAGAGTGCCGTCAGCTCCATGTCCGAGGGTGTTGAAGAGGTCAAGCGAGGCACTGCCGAAACAACACGTTCGGGCGAGGCGCTTGAGGATATCCTTGGCAAGATCAACGAGCTGACAATGCAGATCAGTCAGGTTGCGACCGCAGCTGAAGAACAGACTGCAACAACTCAGGAGATCACCAACAACATCCAGATGATCACCGATGTTGTTAACCGGAATGTAGAGAACTCACGCAGCACAACTCAGGCGACCACCACGCTTGCCAGGGAGGTTGACGGCCTGCATGAACTTGTAGGGAAATTCCGCCTGTCAAAAGCGCTGGAGTGGGATCCGTCATATGCGGTTGGCGTTGATAAATATGACAATGCGCACAAAGTGCTCTTCAATATGATTAACGATCTGGCCGATGCCATGCAGCAGAAAAAGAGTAAGGATGCGGTTGGGCGTGTACTGAACGGTCTGGCTGAGTACACGATCAACCACTTTGCCGACGAGGAACGCAACTTCGCTCAAACGCACTACCCTGAAGAGGCTCAGCATAAGGCCCTGCACAAGAAGCTGCTTGACCAGGTTACCGAACTGATAAGGAAATTCAATGCCGGCGAACCGCTCATAACGCAGGATGTCATTAATTTTCTGCAGGATTGGCTGATCAACCACATCAAGGGCGTCGATATGCGCTACGGTCCGCACCTTAACAAGAACGGAATCAAGTGAGGTTCATGCAAAACCATTCTAGTCATGTCCGTTACCTCGGTATAAACGGCAAATCCAGCACGTTACGTAATCAAAAAGTCCGTTCACACCGATGACCAGATGGGTGAAAAAACTTTTGCAGGGACCTCAAACATGAATAATTCTTTCCCGCGCTAAACTAACGTTATAATGATGTACACATCACTCTGATAAAGGAAACCCGGATGTCCGCAAACGCACTGATCAAATTAGATGAAGTTTCAAAGCACGACGAACTGATCCAACTGGTCAGCTTCATGCTGGCCGATGAAGAGTACGGCGTTGAGGTACTCAAGGTACGTGAGATCATCCGTATGCCGAACATCACCAAGATGCCCAACACTCCCGACTACGTGGTAGGGATCATCAACCTGCGCGGCAAGGTGATACCGATCGTCTCGATGCGCAGACGTTTCACTCTGGCGGAGAGCGAAAACAGCATCCAGACCCGCATAATCATCATGGACGTGGTTGGTGGCATGACCGGTTTCATAGTCGATGGCGTCTCCGAAGTCATCCGTATCCGGAGCAGCGAGATCCAGCCGCCACCGTCGATGGTGCTCTCCGGCGGCATCGGCCAGGAATTCATCACCGGTGTCTTCAACCATGCCGAGCGGTTGCTGATCATCATGGATATTGACCGGATGTTCTCGGATGACGAACGCGAGAGTTTAGGCGGGATTTAGTGGCAGAGTGAAGGTATATTGCCTCCTCCGAAACTCGGGAGCCGAACAAGTTCTTAATATAAAACAGGTAAATCAAGAGCAGACAGGAGATGTACCGGAAAAAGTTCGAACTGCGCCCGCATCTGGCCGACAATAAGGACAACGGCCTACATCGCTTGGCGAGAGCCATTATTTGATTAAGCAACAAAATAAAGCCGCCCCTGTTATGAAGAGCGGCCATATCTTGCCGGTTGCGGTATTATTCCAATTCCAAATCAAAGCGCTATCATCGTTGGCTCGTCTTCGGCACCGGGGCGTACTGATCAGTACG
>JAQTRC010000036.1 GCA_028712665.1 Desulfuromonadaceae bacterium | reverse complement strand
GCGATTTTCCTGAATTCCGCACCATTTTCGGGCATGTCTGAAAAGTCTACGGGTTGTCCTGGAAACATCCAGCAAATCATACTTCGCTCCCCTTGCGCCTGATTGCCGCGCGAAAACCGATATTCATCGGCCCGAAGACCTGGACAGAGCGGTGCAACTTGAAGATACGGCGATACATGGAAGCAAAGGAATAAAATGAGCTGTTAAGCCAGTCGTACCCATCCTGAAGCTCCTGGATGGCCATCCCTTTCGGTTGGTAATTGATGTGTTCCATGTCATAGTCGCGCCAATCGTTTGAGATGAGCCGTCCTTCCGCTTCCAGACGCATGCGCACCTTTGTGCCTGGGTAGGGGGTCAAAATCGGAAAGATGGCCGCTTCGAGACGCGCATCCTCGCAGAAACGGAGCAGTTTCGGGAAAATATCCGGAGTATCGCCATCATAGCCAAGCACGAATGAACCGAGTATGCCAATTCCATTGTCGCGGAAAGCCTTGGCATCCGCAATGAACGATTGCGCCCGGTTCGTGACCTTGCCCATTGCGGAGAGTGACTCCTGGCTCAAAGACTCGAATCCGACGAACATACCGACACAGCCCGATTCACCGGCGGCTCGCATAAGTTCACGGTCGCCTGCAAAATCTATCGGCGCATGGGAGAGCCACTTGAAGCCGATCCCCTTCATCCCCTGGAAGAGCGACAGAGCATACGTGCGGTCTGCAACGATGTTGTCGTCCACGAAAAAGATGAAGGAATTTGCCTTGCGAAGTTCCTGAAGTTCGGCCAGAACCTGCTCAACCGGGCGTTTGCGGTAGTTGCGCCCGTAAAAAGCGGTTACCGAGCAGAACTCACAGTCGAACGGACAGCCGCGTGTGGTCTGGATGGTGTTGGTGAGCAGATATCCCTTGCCTTTGAATATCTCCCGGCGGGCAACCGGGATATCGGCCATGTTCATCATCGAATCCGGCTTGTAGAGGCGCTGAAGCCTGCCTTGCGAAAAATCGGCAAGCAGCCGGGGCCAGACGGCTTCTCCCTCTCCTGCAACGACCGCATCAACATGGGTCAGCGCCTCTTCCGGCAGATTGCTGGCGTGAAAACCACCCATAACCACGGTTTTGCCGAGTTTTTTGAACCCGGCGGCGATCTCATAGGCGCGTGACGCCTGAGGAGTCATTGCTGTCAGAGCGATCAGATCGGCATCAATGCCGAAGTCGATCCGTTCTAAATGATCATCGCACAACGCTACGTCCCAATCAGACGGGGTGACAGCGGCGATAGCGGCCAGTGAAAGCGACGGAAACCTGAAGGAGAGTTCCCCCCACAATCTCCCCTTTGGCCAACCGGGGGAGATAAAGAGCACTTTCACTTGCTATTTTCCGCGATGTACCCGGCCATGCTCCGCACGGAGGCAAATACTGTTGTGCCTGTGGCGGCGTCGGGCACAACCACCCCGAATTCCTTCTCCATGGCAACAACCAATTGCAGGGCATCTATCGAGTCCAACCCCAGTCCTTCGCCGAACAGAGGGGCATCGGTATCGATTTCATCCGGCGACATCCCTTCGATACGGAGGCAGTCAATGATCATCTCTTTTACCTTTTGAATCAAATTGTCACTCATCCGCTATTCCTTTCTTCTGAAAAAATCATAGAAATTGTACCACTGGTCCGGATATTTCCTGATGTAACTTTCAAAAACCGACACCAGACGTTCCATGCCGCTACGTATGGCCTCGTTGTGCCGGCCATGTCCTCCCCTGAAGTAGATCGCCTCATCCATAAGCGTCGAATATTTTCCTCTCTCCATAGGAACAAATACCGGAATAACCGGCGCCCCACTGGCAAGAGAGAGATAGGCCGGCCCGACCGGTATATCTGCAGGCTCTCCAAAAAAATCGATCCGGATCGTGTGCGAAGAGCCATCCCTTTCGCCAAGCAGGGCCAGCACCTCATTTCGCCGCAGTGCATTGACCGCCTCGATGATCGCCAGCGGCGACGTATCATGACGGTCAACATAGATAAAACCTATGCCCCGTTCCCGGCGTGACGACTCGCGCAGCTCATTTACTTTTTCATCCGGCTCGCGGAAGGTCAGCACGTTGATCTTATATCCCAGATCGGCCAGCCCCAACCCCCCCAGCTCCCAGTTACCTAAATGCGGAGAAACCAGAATAGCACCGGTTCCAGCCTTCAATGCCGCGTCCAGCGATGCGGCGTCACTCCGTCTTCCGATCAGCTGCTGAAGTTTTTTACCCTTGAGCCGCATCATCAGCATTACATCGCACCAGTTGCGGCCAAACATGCAAAAGGTTGAAAATACCAGCCACTCCACACTCTGCGTGCCGGTGACGACTCGCAGGTTTGAGCGCACAACCCGCCGAGGCTCAGCCAACAACAGGTAAAAGATGCCTCCAAATAAAAAGGCGAACGGCGGAAACAGCCAACGAGGCACCAGTATCGTGAACAGATTGATAAAAAACAGATTGAGGCTGCTGTAAAATGTCACGTATTAACCCTTTATCGGCAAAACATTAATAAAAGAGCTCCCACACACATGCCGCCAATCTTCCGAAGGTGACTTTGCCTTTGCCAAGCGCCAGCTTGAAGCCCTGGGAAGCCTCGCGCGAACGCCGGTAGAACCTGACAAACGCCTGTATCAGCAGGATCTGGAGATGGTGGCGATTTATCCCTGGATGCTTGAATACCAGATGAAGGCCATCATAAAACTTCCAGCGCCTGCAGAAGATGCGATTTTTGATCTGCTCAAAGAGCTTTGTGCCTGGATACGGGGTCAGTATCGAAAACTGGGCAATATTGGTATTCAACCTGATCGCCATCTCGATGGTTTTTTTCACATCGGCTGCGGTCTCGTTCAAGTTGCCGATGATATAGCTGCCATAGGATTCTATCCCGTTTTGCTTCAATATATCCAGAGCCATCGCAACATCGGACGCCTTTGTGTTCTTGCCCAGAGAGCTTAGCGTCTCATCATTACCGCTTTCAATTCCGAGGTAAACGGTTGAGGAACCGGCAACCGCCATCCTTGCAACCATGGCCGGATTTTTAACGATGGTATCGACACGGGAAAAATTCCACCATTTCAGGTCATAGCCACGGTCGATGATCCCGTCTGCAATCTGTTCTACCCGCTGCGGGGCAAGGGTGAAGTTGTCATCCGTGAAACATACGGCCCGAAAACCATAACGGTTGTAGACCTCATCCAGTTCGGCAAGCACCGATCCGGGAGTCCGGTAGCGCCAGCCGCTGCCGAAAAAGCTTGAGGATGAACAGAAATGACAGGCGCCGGGACAACCCCGGCTGGTAACTATAGGGGTTATTGGACGGTCATCCATGCTGGCACGGTAACGATGAAGATCCACCAGGTGCCGTGCGGGATACGGAAGGGTTTCAACATCGACCGGATCTGCGACGGGGGTCTCGATCAGGTGGCGGCCATCCTTGATGATCAACCCATTTACCGATTCAACACTATCCCGGTTTTGGAGAGCGGCCAGAAGGTTTGAAAAGACTGACTCCCCCTCCCCCTTGACGATATAATCGACAGATCCCGAGGCAATAATTTCAGCTGCCATGAATTGCGGATGGGGGCCCCCCATCACTACAGGCCTGCCGATAGCTGAGACCCTGCGGGCGATGGAGAGCGCCTTGTCAGCCCTTGTCGTATCAGCCGAAATCCCCACCAGGTCGGCACTCCGGATATCCCGGTCATCCAGACGTTCTTCATCGGCGGCCAGGTCTTTTACAACCACTTCATGTCCGGCCTGTTCGAGGCTTCCGGCAACATAGAGCAGGCCGATGGGGGGCAGACTCAGGCCAAATGTGTTAAATACGCTGGATGACCGGGGGTTTACCAGCAGTACCTTCATTTTTTGCTTCCGGTTTTCATTGTCTTTACCGGATGATCCTTAAATTCGTCTTCCCATACCGGATCGGCAATCTCCGCATAGGAGCGGGAGTAATCATCCATACTGGAGGCCAGAGTGGTAAAAATCTCGTCCGCACCACCATGGGTCGGATAGGCGCCCTCCGAAGCGAAAAGCTCCCGTCCTGCAGCAGGTTGATCAATAAGCATGCAGGGGCGGAGCAGATTGTCATGCTCTCCCTGTTTCGCACGGATCCTGCTGAAAAATGGAGATGCCAGAGCCTCATGAATGGTTGTCCGCCGTATATTGTCAACGGCAAAATGACAGAAGACGCACGGCTCGATATCGCCGTTGGCATTGATATGAAAATACTTGCGGCCACCGGCCAGGCAGCCGGAAATCATCGGTCCGTCGTTCCAGAAATCGATGAACAGCATCGGTTTGGTAGCGCGATAATCTGCAACGGTCCGGCGCAGACCATCCCGCTGCTCGGGGGTGGGCATAAGTTCCGGTTCAGGCTTGCGGCCAACCGGAACATAAGAAAAGAGCCACATCGCAAAGACCCCTTTCCCCAGCAGCATATCGATGTAATCACCATTGGAGATGATGTCGGAGTTCTTGCGGGAATGTGTGAATGACCCGCAAAAGGAAAGCCCTCCCTCTCTCATCAGGTCCATCGCATGCATAACCTTTTTGAAATGCCCTGCACCACGACGCTCGTCGGTTTCCTGTTCGTACCCCTCAAGAGAAAATGACGGCATGACATTTCCGACCTCGGTCAATTTCAGAACCATCTCTTCATCGATCAATCCGCCATGGGTAAAGACCAGAAAGGCCATGTCGCTATGTTTTTTGAATATCTCGAAAATGCCTTTCATATAAAACGGCTCGCCGCCCGATATGACCGCAAAATAAACACCCATCTCCTTCATCTGCAGCAGAATGGAATCGACCTCATCCAGTGAGAGCTCCAGAGACTTGTCATAGTCGCCGGCATAACAGCCGTAACAGTTCAGGTTGCAGCGCATGGTAGGACTGATGACTACGGTCGAAGGTGGATAGTAGCCATGTTTGTCACCCCACTCCTTACGCTTGTTGGTTCCGTTCAGCAGATGATTGACGACCAGATTGCTGATCCATTTGTCACGCTGATTGGGGTGCAGATCACGCAGAATCCGGCGAGGAAACTCGATACTCGGATGTTTATCCCGCACAAGGCCCCGAATCCAGCGGATGCGTTCCTTGTAGTACTCCTTCTTCGGAATCATCTCCATCAGATGAGTCATACGGATCAGTGTTTCATCCGATGAGTTCGTCGCCATTGAGAGGAGATAGGAAAGTATCTTTTCTTTGGTATAGTTTTTGAGGGTGTTGATCATTAGATAGATGCCTCTTCACATATTGCGTAAAAATGTCATGCTGATATTGAACGTATCATTTATCGGGCGATAGTGGCTGGTTGCACGTCCATCGGCAACCCGTGCGGCAATCGGGAGAGAACCGACCGTAAAGCCTTTCTTCCAAGCCTTCAACATTATCTCCATCTCCAGGGCGTACCCATTTGACTTCAATGCCGAGTTCTTCAATACTTCAGATGAATAGTACCTGAAACCGGACTGACTGTCGGTGATCTCAAAACCGGTCCGTTTCCAGATGCACCAGACACCGATACGATTCCAGAATTTGCGTAGCCCCCCCATCTGCTCGAACTGGGAGTTTCGTGACGCAATCTGGATTCCCCGCTTAGCGCTTTGTGCAGAATCGATAAGCAAAGGAATTGCTGAAACATCATGCTGGCCGTCGGCATCAATGGTGACTACGCCATCAAAACCGGACTCGATCGCCCAGGCAAAACCGGTTTTAAGCGCCGCGCCCTTTCCAAGGTTCATCCGATGCCGGAGCAGCGTCACCGGCAGATAAGCCAACAGATCTGCCGTCTCATCAGTTGAGCCGTCATCCACCACTGCCACCGGCAAACCATGTTCCAGGCACTCTCGCACCACGGCCAGAATGGTTTTTTCAGCGTTATAAGCAGGAATCAGGATGCAAATTGCCATTCGTTAACCAGCTCCTTCAGGGTGATGAATTTATAACGCCGGAACAGTTCTGTAAGACGGGGAGCTGCATCCGTTCGTGTTCCGTATGTTACGAATCGTTTAAGCGGCGGCAGATCAAGCCGGGGACCGAAAGGATCCAACTCACGTGGGTGAAGATACAGTACAGCTGGCTGATGCTTGCGATTTAACGTTTCAATTGTCCTGCAGATCATCCTGAAAGGGAAAAACCGGAACCCCCACCCCCCACCGGTCGGCAGGTTACCCATCCAGGATTGAGTCACCATTGGCGGAATCTCCCAGAGAAATGATCCTTCACCCTCAAGACGGTAGGCGGTGCGTCTGTTGCGGGAATCACCCACAAACGGAAGTGGATTGAGACTCGAATCGTAGAGATAACCCCGTTCCCGCAGAATATTAAAAGCCCATCCGGTTTCATCTGATAAAGACCATTGCGGCGCTCTGTATCCAAACGGACGCTCTCCGGTCTGATCCAGAATCAACCTTTCGGTTAACCGTAGTTCATCCCGAAACTGTTGCGGCGTCAAATCCGGCACCAGACGGTGTGAATATCCGTGGGAGGCGATCTCATGACCTGCCGAACAGATCATCGGGGCTAAATCAGGATCGCTTTCGGCCACGGAACCAAGCATGAAAAACGTGGCCTTCTGACAATACTCGCCAAGCAGTTCCAGAATCCTCTCCAGATTACGACGAACCATCCGTGATCCGGATGCCGGAACAGGCAAAGCCCCCCCACGGCCGCAGACATGGTACCAATCCTCAACATCAACTGTTAAAACATTCTGCGTCAGTCAATACACTCCAATAATCGGAAAAAACTTTGTCGCATAAATTTGTATTTATAACTTTCTTTTTCGGCTACTGCAAGAAAATGAAGCTCTCCAGTCATCATGATATCCATCTCTAACTCAAAAGTCATGCCAAGCGCCGAATAAAAAGCAAAATCAGCAATTCATCCCTTAATAACAGCGCATTAGCTTGGCATCAGAAAGTATTGGAGAGTACTGAAAAAATCATACAGCCTCAATATTTGGTGGAACCTCAACATGCTGAGGGGTGCAAATTCCAATTTCAAATCAAAGATGTATTCAAGGCGGCGAGGATTGAGGCGACGAAGGCATACAAACAGTATGTTGAGGAGCCGAAGACGAGCCAACAAAGAAGGCGCTTTGATTTGGAAATGGAATAAGAAGTGATATGGGGAGCATCCGCCTATCCCTTCTAAGGCATTTTCTTCCGTTTTGTTTTGTGCGGAGGACCCAGATCTCTGGTAACAAAGATTCCTGCTCGTGAACGATATCGAGAATTATATTTCCTGGTTATCTACAAGCCTCAAGTTGCAATCTAAAATATTTCCCCCTCCCTTGACGGGAGGGGGTTAGTGGGTGGGTGAAGCTGCAACAGCTGATTTCATTGCAACCTCCCCCCCACCCTAACCCTCCCCCGCCAGGGGGGAGGGGATTGATTCCGCATTACTTGAGTTAAGTGCATAACCAGATTATACATAATATTCTGTTATAAGTTTTAAGACAGGGATATAGATAATTATTATTCAGCGTTGTCAGGTTTGGTATTTGCATTTGCCTAAAAGTCCCCCCTCCCCTTGCGGGAGGGGGGTAGGGGGTGGGGGAATTTGCCACATTTGATGCTGACGGCAGCTTCACCCACCCACTAACCCCATCCCGTCACCAGAAGTAGGTGCCCTTAGGCAAGGGAGGGGAGGCTTAAAGCAAGAACCAAACCGGACACTGCTGATTGTTATTAAACAATTTCGTGCTACTGTAATCGCAAATCTTCCGGAGAGCTGATAACTACATTTCCAATCGGAGCATAACGAGTGAAAATTCTCCTCCTGCACCCATACGGCAGCAACTGGCTTAACGGCATGAAAGACATCAGCTCGGTATTCAACCTGATGCCGCCTCTGGGTATGATGAGTATTGCAGCCGTACTTGAACGTGCCGGAATAGACGTTGAAATAATCGACTGCTACGCTACACCGATGCCGCTTGATCTGCTGGCCGAAGAGATCATCCGGCGCGGACCGGACTGTCTCGGAATATCCACTACGACTTCGTCATTCAATGAGGGGTATAGAATCGCGGCGGCCGTAAAGGAAAAAGCGCCGCTTATCTTCACGCTGTTCGGCGGAGCTCATGCCTGCAGTATCGGCGCACCGCTTCTGGATTCATTCCCGGCCATTGATTGCCTTGTGATCGGTGAAGGCGAGAACACCATGCTGGAACTGGTTCAAGCCGGTTTCAGTAGAATCGGACAGATCCCCGGCGTGGCCTATCGCGGTGGAGAGGGGAGAGGGATTCTTTCGCCGCCCCGCGAGTTGATCAAAGAGCTGGACGATCTCCCATTCCCCGCCTATCACAAACTGCCGCAATTCCCCCGGCGCTACAACCTGCCGCTCTTCAGCTATCCGACCGCACCCAACAGCAGCATTATTTCGAGCCGTGGTTGTCCTTATTCCTGCTCCTACTGCGACCGCTCCGTCTTTAATCGCGGTTTCCGTTTCAATTCTCCGGAGTATATCGTCGAACATGTTGCAATGCTTAATAAACAGTATGGCATCCGGCATGTCTCCTTTTATGACGATCTCTTCACATTTGACCGGAGGCGGGTGGCGGAGTTCTGCGAGATCAAGGAACGAAAAGGGTTGAAGGTGACCTACAATTGCATTGCCCGTCTTGAGCATGTGGACCCGGATCTGCTGGCGCTCCTTAAACGCTCAGGCTGCTGGCAGGTCAATTTCGGTATCGAATCGGGCGATCCGGAAATTTTAAAGCAGCATCGCAAATATTTTGAACTGGACGAGGTGGGACGGAAGCTGAAGATGGTGAGGGATGCCGGAATGCGGGTTAAGGGACTCTTTATGGTTGGCCTGCCGGGGGAAAACGAGACCGCCATACGCCGAACCATCGATTATGCCCTGTCGCTGCCGCTGGATGAGGTCAATGTCACAAAATTCACCCCCTTTCCCGGCGCACCGATCTACAAGACAATCAGAGAGCAGGGTGAATTCAATGAGAACTGGGATTTGATGAATTGCCTGAACTTCGTCTTCGTGCCGCACGGCATGACCAAACAGCAACTGGAAGATCTCTACAACGAGTTCATCAGCCGCTTCTACCACCGCCGGAGCATCCAGTGGGGCTACAGTAAAATGATCTGGAAATCACCCCACAGCATCCTTTCATTCCTTAAGCATTTGCCGGAAATTCTGGCCTTTGAGATAAAACAGAAATGGTGACAATTCAAATGAAAGCTCTCTTTTTTGCTGTTCTGTTTGCTCTGTTATCGCCAATTCCAGCCCTGACCCAGGAAAAGAATGTCGCCACTGCAGAGTCCGAATATACCTTGCTCACAGGTTACGGTATAACCCACAGATATTTTGGAGCAACCCGCACCCAGGTACAGACCTGGGACGCCATTGCCCGATTCGGCTGGTTTCTGTCGGATGAAGCTGGAAAGGATAGATGGTATCAGGGAAGACATGAACTATTGCTGGAACTCCCCTATCACATGGCAGTGGACCATGGCGGCCGCTCCATGGCGGGAGGTTATCTGCTTGGGAGCTGGAAATTCACTGCTCTTAAGGGCGCCGCACCCTACATATTCGCCGGGGGTGGGCCGCTCTACGTCGATCTTGGTCTGCCGACAATGGGGAGCAAGCTCTGTTTCAGCTACCAGGGAGGAACCGGTCTTCAGTATTTCCTGAAAAACAGCATGTCTTTGGCCCTGGAGTACCGTTATCATCACATTTCCAACGCCGGCACCGCCTCTCCCAACGAGCCGCTCAATTCTAGCAAGGTTCTGTTTGGGATTTCGTTTTTTCGTTAGTTTCGATCCGGAAACAGTTCGAACCGAATAGCTCATCCGCATCAGCGGACTTCATACGATCGTTTGGCCCCTTCCGTAGAATATTATAGGCCAGATTAGTAAGGCGGCGGCCCGGATTATTCCAGATTCTGGAAAGTATTGAAGGCCAGGTATAAGCCTCCTTGCGCGCCTCCAGCCAACCCCGGTAGAGCTGCTCCGGCGACATCCGCTTGGGCATGAAGACTACCTCGGAGTGGTTGTAACGGCTCCACTCCATGTGCAGGAGACGCCCCTCCCGCTCGTACTGCTGGAAAAGTTTTGTTCCCGGATAAGGGGTCAGAAGATTGAAGGTGGGGACACTCGGAGAACATTCCTCAACGAACCGGAGAGTCTTCTCGAAGATGCTCTGGTCGTCATCGTCAAAGCCGAAGATGAAGGAAGCCTCGAGGATAATCCCCGCGTCCCTGACCCGTTTCATAAGGTCAGCCTGAGACGACTGACCTGCAGATTTGGCAAGCAGTGAAAATGGTCCTGTTACCGACTCGATCCCGACGAAGAGACCTATGCAACCGGAACGGACTACGAGTTTGAGCAGCTCCCGGTCTTCGGCAAAGCGGAGGCTTGTTTGAGAACCCCATCGTATCCCCAACTCGGCCATCCCTTCAAGGATCGGTCGTGCTTTTGCAGGATCACCCAGAAGATTGTCATCCAGGAAGATCACAAGCTTTCTGGGGAAAGAACGGATTTCGGCGAGGATATCTGCTGCGGCGCGGTATCTGAAGCGATTCCCGAAATATTGAGTAACGGTGCAAAAAGCGCAATCGTAAGGGCAGCCGCGACTTGCCTGGAGGGTCTGGGTAGTGAGGTAGCGCTTGCCTGCCAGGATCCCGCGACGCGACCAGGGGATTACGAGCATCTCCTCCTCCGGTATCGGAGCTTGGTATACCTTTGCCAGCCTGCCGCCGAGAAAATCGCCCAAGAGCTTCTCCATCACCTGCTCCGCCTCCCCTATGACAACCGCGTCAGCATGCCCGAGAGCTTCATCTGGCATAACAGTCGGGTGCATCCCCCCCATGATGACCGGAACCCCTTCTTCCCGGAATCGATCTGCAATTTCGTAGGCCCGGGTCGCCTGGTGGGTCATCGCGGTTATTCCTACGAGGTCGAACTCTCTGCCGCATGGAATGGGGTCCTGACTTTCATCGACGAGGGTCACCTCCCACTCCGGAGGAGTTAAAGCGGCCACTTGCTGGAGAGAGAGAGAAGGAAGCTGGAAATATTTTACCCAGCCGAGCTTGTGTGTTGCGGGATAAATGAGAAGGAGCCGTGGAGGGCCCTGCAAAAGAGGGATGCTGGATTGTATATGCCTTGCATGGTTTGGCGCTTCTTCTGACATTAAGGTTCCTTTTGCAGGCTCTTTTTGTTAATTCGAGGGAATACGCTTTCCGGATTCGATTTCACGCTTCTCGTGGTAGAAAAAGCGGACCATGTAGTACTCGAAAGGGTAGCCGCTCTCATAGTAGCGGAAACTCTGCTGATGTCGAGCATCTATATTTTCAACGGCCTTAATACCGGCGCCGATCAAGAAACTGTTTCCGGAGTTTCCAAACGGACCGACCGCAGTGTAGATTCCGTAAGTTATGCCACTGTCCACGGCAAGACCTCCCGTGTCGCGCAGTGACGAAGGGCCTAAAATCGGCAGCACCAGATATGGTCCGGAGTCTGCTCCCCAGTATCCAAGAGTCTTGCCGAAATCCTGGTTGTGCTGCTTCATGCCGAAGCTGGTGGCCGGATCGAACATGCCGCCAATCCCCACGGTACTGTTAGTCACGAAACGGCCAAGAGTCGACACGGATTCCGCACCCTTTAGCTGTAACAGACTGTTGGTTAAATTCCGGATCTCCCCGAGGTTGTTGTAGAAACCTGAGATCCGTTCCTGGAGAAAGATGGGAGTTATGAACTCGTAACCGTTCACAACGGGAAGGAAGAGGTATTTGTCGAAGTAGAAGTTGAACCGGTACATGCTCCGGTTGAACCCTTCCCATGGATCATCCACCTCGGCGAAACGCTGATCCTTGAACTCGCTTATCGAGTGCCTCGCCGGCACCTCGCCTTGGATATCAACCCTGGTCACGGCGCAGCCGGTAAGGCACATCGTCAAAATCAGGGCGTAGATTGTCAGCAAGTTATACAATTTATTCCGAGTTATTTTGCAAGAAATAATTTTATCACCGCACCTGTCCCGACTTATCGGGGCTTGAAAGGCTCGGTATCTGGATACCGTCATCATGACATCCTCCTCATCTGCTGAAAAAATCAACCATGTAGGCCAGGTTTTCTTTGTACTCGAGGTTGCCCAGATGGCCGCCGCGCGGATAGATTTTGAGCCGCTCGCCAAAGAGCTGCAGCAGGTAATCAAGCTCTTCCCTGGTCAGGATGAAGTCGTTAGAGTTGGTCATCACGCCGAACTTGTCGGATGACTTCAGGTACCCCTCTATGCTCCTGATGCTCATCGAGTCTATTAAAGCTTTCTTGGTGAGTCCCGGCCGCTTCTTCTGGAAGTAGGGATAGAAATACTCGTTGAAATAGTCGAAAAAACTCAAGTGGGTGGAGACCAGAAAATAGTCGAAAATGGAATCTCTGCTGCTCAGCACCCGATTCTTCGGCACAACGTAGCCGCTGTTGGTCATTACGTCGGAGGAGAAGATCATGCCCGCCAGGCTGATTCGGAATGTGAGCCCGATCAATCCGGCGGTTTCAGCTTGAGAAAAAAGACGTTCAGTATAGATCGAGTAGAGAAAATCATCGTTGATGGCGACGAAATTCCCATAGCGATAGAACTGGCTGAACTTGGAAAACATCCTGTTGAAAAAGATGCCTTGCTTCTTGGGCCCGCCTGGGATCTGTTTCAGCATCTCCTCGATCCTGGTCACCGAATTGTAGAGGCTTACCGGCGGGTTTATCATGAGCACCTTTTGGAAGTTGAAAACCCGCCGCTCCTCGTCCAGCTTCGCCACAAAGGCTGCCTGGATTCCACCAAGACTATACCCCCCCAGGTGGAAGGATGAGACATCGATTTCACCCGCCACCTGCTTCCAGGCGACCTCCATCGCCCGGTAAAGATCAGCCGAGTCTTCGGTCAGATCGCCGGGAATACTGCTTTCGGAGGCTGAGACGATAAAATTGGCATTGGAGGGGGACGGCATGGCGATGACATGGAAGCCCGCATTGTACAGGGCCTTCATCATGGCTAAAAGATTGGGAGCCCGGTCGCTGGCGCCGGCGCCGGCGATCAGAAAAACCAGCGGCGCTCTCTGCTTCTGATAGGCGAAGGTGCAGCGTAGCCCCTCTTCGTAAAAGAAAACCGGCGGTATCTCACGATCCGGGAAAACATTGAGCACGATCTGGCGAATATGTTTAGTCGCCGGAAATTCAGGTTTGAGGCTTGACGGGGTCCCGAGGATGGTCGCTTCATATGATCCCGGGATCGGATAACCGTAGTCGTCATCTGCCGCAAAGCTTGGTAAGGGTAACAGAATGAAACAGGCGATCAAGAGCGGCTTCAGGTGCATCATATGAGTGGCTCCTTTGTAATTAGTCAGGTATTTAGACTGAAGGTAATTCAAAAACTCCTGTACGATTGTTATTCCTTCAGTCTTCAGTCTTCAGTCTTCAGCCTTCAGTCTTCAGCCTTCAACCTTCAGCCTTCAACCTGTCTCAACCTTTGCCATATCCTGCGCCACGAATCTGCCGCAGATGAAACAGAACAGGCCTGCCAGCACCATGGCGCAAGGGGTGATAAGAAGAGCGCTCCGCAGATCCCACCGGTCGGACAGCCAGCCTAGAATCGACGGAGAAACTGCATCTCCCAGCGCATGGATAAAGAAGATGTTGACCGCAAAGGCCATTGCCCGCACAGCAGGGTTGGAAACGTTGATGATGACCGTATTGAGCGGCCCGGTGTTAAGGAATAGAAAGAATTCTGCAATAAAAATTGCGGCCATGCAGCCGATCAAGCCGGGAGCCAGTATGGCCCAGACGGCAAAGGGGGCGCCAATCAGGAATCCCCATCCGGAGATCAGCAGATATCCTTTGTCGCTCTTTTTTTGCCAGCGATCGCCGAGCCATCCCCCCGCCAGGGTGCCCAGTATCCCCGCCATCACCGTAGTCGCACCGAACAGCGTATTTCCCTTTGCGACATCCAGAGAATGAAAGCGGTTCAAAAAAGATGGGATCCACTGGGCCAGCCCCCCGATGGCGAAGGTCATGGCCGCCATGGCGAGCGTATTGTAAATATACGAGTGGTTCCGGAACAGGGCTGAATATCCTGCGCTGGCTTTTTTCACCACTCCCTCTGGCTGCTGGCCGCTGGCCGGTTGAGGAACGTCGCCACCGCGAGGAGGTGTTTTGAGCAGCGCAATTGGAACTGCCAGCAGCAAACCCGGAACACCGACCATCAGAAAAGCGGTATGCCATCCGTACATCTGGCCCAGCACTCCGCCAAGGAGATAACCTAACGCGCTGCCAACCGGGATGGCGACATAGAACCAGGCTAGGATACGGCCGCGGCGCTCCTTCGGAAAGAAGTCGGCAACGAGGCCGGGCGATACCGTGCCGAAGCTCGCCTCACCGACCCCGACCGTCGCGCGGGCAGCCAGCAAGGTTCTGTAACCAGGGGCAAAGCCGGCCAAAGCCGTAGAGAGGCTCCAGACAACAAGACCCCCGGCGGCAAGTTTCGTACGGTTCCAGCGGTCGCCTAACCAGCCGAAGAGCGGGGCGAAGAGCAGGTAGCTTAGCATGAAAGCGCTTCCGAGAAACCCCAGCGCCGTATCGGAGAGGCTCAGATCGATCTTGATGAGTGGAAATACCGCGAAAAGCACCTGCCGGTCGATGTAGTTTAGCATGTTAACCGCTATAAGGAGTCCCAGTGCGTAGCGGCGATAGGGGAGCGAGATCGGGCCGGCATTCAATTGATGCATCCTCCAGATTTTATCTTCTCTAAACCGGAAGTAATCCGCAATAATCACGCCAGAAATAAACTGTAGGGGCGTTAGAGTAAAACGGCCTGATTGTATGGGATAAAATTATGACAAAACGTCAGTTGTGAAACTGAAACCGTCAAAGAAACCCGTCATAATAAACATAACTGCCATATATGACGGAGTCCGTTGGCGCTGATTTTTGTAAGCCGCGCATTTATTTGTATAATTCCGGAGAATTATTTATTTCCGAGCCCCGGCATCTGAAATGCTCAGAATATCCTTAGTACCCATTGCTGTCAGCTTAGAGGCGGCGCAGACCTAATATAGGAATCTCCGATGTCAGACCCCGGTTGACTCTTGAATAACCGCTCAACTGCTTTGACTCTTGTTAATTCAGGGTGGTGCGGTTGTTGCAGAACAGACAATTCTCTACAGTAAAACAACTTGGTTCAGGCAGGAGACAACTACATGTCTTTGATAATTTATCTAATCGGCTTTGCTTTTGTAATCGGCGGCATTGCCTGGGCCCTTATTGTCGCTGGAATCAGCATACTCTACGTGATAATAGCAAGCGTCATACTGGTCGGTATCGCGATTTTGACCGGAGTGACGCGTACCCGCAGCAGGGATTGATCCTTCTAATACACATTTGCCGCACAATCGGACAGAACGGTTTAAATCAACCTTGATGCCCTCGCAAAAAAGCCTCTCCCCCCTCCCTTGACGGACCCAAAGGGCCTAAAGGAGGGGGGTCAGGGGTGGGTGAAGCTGTAACTTAATGATATAATAGCAACTTCCCCCCCACCATAACCCTCCCCCGCCAGGGGGTAGGGGACGTTTTTGAAAATTTGAGAATGCATCAACCTTATGGCAACATCGTAACATTGACGGTTTGCGGGTTGGTCAATTCCGGCGTTACTTTATTAGGATAGTTTTGTGTCCCGAATCTGACCGGAGAATTTACATCTGTGAATGTAAAGTAGTAATCTGAACCAATAGTCTCTTGGAATGCATGTGCGCCTGATGCGTCCGTAGTCCAGGTATCAACTACCCTTCCAGTCTGAGAATCGACTTTTACATCAATTTTCACATTTGCCAACAGCGTACCGCCGGCATCTTTGACGGTAACGTTGATTTTACCATTCCCCTGGACAAAATTTTCGGCGCTATTGCCGCATCCTCCGATCAGTAAACAAGCGATAATAAGCAGTGACAACATTGATGATATTTTTATCAGATTTTTCATAATATTCTCCTTTAATTGCCAAATTATGGGACATAGAAAAAACAAATTTACCGCCGTAGCAGGGGCGACGCCGTTGGCTCGCCCTGGTTGCAACAGTATTGCATGTTGCATCAGGGCGACCCACCGGGTACGCCCCTACTCCGGACGGGAACTGCCTAAATATGACCCAACAGTATCAAGATGATCAGAATCAAAAGGAGCAAGCCAAGCCCGCCACTGGGGTAGTAACCCCACTGTCGGCTGTGAGGCCAAGTGGGCATTACCCCCAAAAGCATCAAAATTACGACGACGATCAAAATAGTTCCTAACATCTCGTCTCTCCTTTCATCTCTGACTGTTCCGCTTGGAGCATGTATTCGGTAGCCTTGACCATTTGTACTTTCGGCTTCACCTAAAAAGGGGGGGCCTTTCTTCAGTTCAAATTTCGCAGAGAACTGTGCAGTACACTATCTTCTGCCAAAACTACTCCGCAACTAACGAGCCAGAACAAAAGTGCGGGCGCTAACGCCGTAAGAGTTTGATTATAAGAGACAAAATATAAAGATGCCGTGCGGGGTTATGTAAAAAGCGTCAACTGAATCCGTCATGCTTAACATAACTACTAAATATGACGGATCATCTTGAGGCAATCAGCTCGGATAAGGCTCTTTAGCAAACAAACCGCTCTATTCCTCACCTATGCAACTTTGACACAATTACTACAAGTCAGGCGAGGCGCAGACTCGAAAGCGAAGCCCGAACGTTTGCCCCGCCGATATCCGGGAGAATGACCAGTTCCAGCGCCGTCACCCCGGCGAGATCGACGGTATACTCTTCTGTTTCGCGGGTAGTTTCGGGAGGGGTGAAATTAAACTGCTGACGCGCGATCTCCCGGTAGGAGCGTCCATCATCAGGGGACCACCTCAATACGAATTCCTGTGCCCGCTGCTGCTCATCCTCTTGAATCAGCAGTTGCACACGCCTTATCTCCAGCGGTTCGTCAAACAACAGCCGGATCGTCTGTCTGCCAGGTTCCAATGCCCGCCAGCCGCTTCCTCCGGCGAGGTTCAATGCCGATTCTATCGGGTGCTGAGGATCCTCGGAACTGAGTTCCGCCCTGGCGATCCTTAAGAGGTCCAGCCAATTAAGACCGGGAAGAACATCTTTCTTGATTTCGGTAGTAATGAGGCTCTTACGCATTTGTCCTCCCCCTTCGTTATAAATTTCTTCATTCTTTTCGCCAGTCAGCTCCCTCAATCGCACGTTGATCTCTCCTCCAATGAGGATCACGAGTCCGCTGGCGTACATCCAGACGAGAAGTGCTATCACCGCTCCGATGCTCCCGTATGTTTTGTCATAGGAATCAAAATTGTTTACGAAATATGAGAATATTAGCGAAACTGCGACCCATGCTCCCGTGGCCGCGACTGCGCCGGGGGCTGTCTCCATCCATGAATGCTTTATCGCTGGTGCGTATCGATAAAGGGCCGAGAGGGCCGACATCATGAGCCAGATGATCACAGGCCATCGCAGGATGTTCCAGGCAAGAGTGAAGGTATCGCCGAGACCGGCAAGAGTTGCTATCCAGTCGCCGATATGGGGGCCAAAAACGAGCAGCAGCAGGGAAAGTATGATGAAGGACGTGAAGCAGATGACCAGCAGTACGGAAATTACGCGCACCTTCCAGTAGGGGCGTTGTTCCTCCGTACCATAAGCTTCATTCAGGGCTATCTGCACCGCAATCACCGCGTTTGACGAGGTCCAGAGCGATAACAGCACTCCGATGGAGAGCAATCCTCCCTGTTGTACACTTACCAGGGTCCGAAGATTTTCTTCTACCAGGAAAAGAACATTTTCCGGTACGAAACGCTCCATGATTCTCATTAACATCCGGAACAGGTCAGGCACCGGCAGATAGGCGAGAAGGGTTGTCAAAGTGAGAAGACAGGGGAAGAGCGCAAAGAGGAAGAAAAAAGCTATCTGGGCCGCGTACCCGTCGCAGTTGTCTTTGAGGGCGCCTCTGGCAACCCGGCCGGTCAGCTCCCAGATCGTTCCTTTACCGCTTGTTTTACCCGTTATTTTAGTTTTCATGGCCGCTTTCGCTAAAATTACTCTCTTCTCTTCACAGTTTCCGGCTTCTAAGCCGATGAGTGCACTGATCGGACTCATTTTAGAGAGTTTGCAGCATTCCAAAGCAGAGCGGAGTTCCGTTCACCTCTTTGAGCATTTCTTCTCTACGCCAATCGCATATCCGAAGCCAACTCCGCCAGGAAATAAACTCCCTGCTATTTCTTCCCCTTTTTACTGTTCTTTCCATCTGCTTTTTTCGCACGCTTGGCAGCTTCCTCTTCCTCCGCCTTGTGGTACTTTTTCTTCATCTCTTTTATATCTACCGTCGGTTCCGGAAACTCTATCTTGAGTGATTCGAGGGTCTCTGCGACGATCTGAGACACGGCGAGATTGCGGAACCACTTGTGATTGGCCGGTATAACGAACCAGGGCGCATGCTTACTGCTGCATTTATTCATGGCCTCTTCGAAAGCCTTGGTGTAGTCATCCCACCGCTCCCGTTCCATGTAGTCGGACTCGCTGATCTTCCACTGCCGTGCGGGATCGTCGATCCGCTGCCTGAAGCGCCGGAGCTGTTCGTCTTCGCTTATGTGCAGGTAGAATTTGAGAATATGGGTACCGTTTTCGACGAGGTTCTTTTCGAAATCGTTGATCTGGTCGAAACGCTTCGACCAGACCTTCTTCGGGACGAGGTTGTGTACCCGGCTGACCAGCACGTCCTCGTAGTGGGAGCGGTTGAAGATCGCCACCTGGCCACGGTGAGGCGCAGCCTGGTGAATGCGCCAAAGAAAATCATGCGACGCCTCCTCGGCAGAAGGCGCCTTGAAACCGTACACTCTTGTTCCTTGAGGATTCATGCTGCCGAGGACGTGGTTAATGGTGCCATCCTTGCCACCGGCGTCCATGGCCTGCAGGATAATGAGTAGAGATCGTTTGTTCTCGGCGTACAAAAGGTACTGCTGTTCGCGAAGACGATGCGCATACTTTTCAATTTCATCCAGCGCTGACGCCTGGTCTTCGTGTTTGTCCTTGAACCCGGGATCGATTCTGTCCAGCCTGACGGAACTCCCCGGCTTTATTTTGAACATATCGCTGTATTTCATGAGGCTCCTCTTTGCAGATCCGAATTTATTGATCCCCTGAATGCCTGGATTTTCGACTGTTCACCTCAAAGTCGAGTCGTTATCCTACTATTTTTTTCTGGACAGACTCTTAATCACGACGACGACCACCACCAGCAGTGCGAGCAGCGCCCAAATCGACATTTGTCCCCCCATCCATCCACCCGTCAATCCATCTGAATGATTCATTATAAAGCCCCCTTATGTACGGTTCATCATGCAGACGTGGAATGACGGCAAAAAAAGAGAGACTAGCACTCCACCGGCTCCGGCTCATTTTTTACCAGCAGGATCGAACAGGGCATTTTGCGAATCAAGGCATCGTTTTCACCTCCAAAGAGCGCATGTTCAATGACTCCCTCTTCATGTGCATGCATCACTATCAGTTCTATCTTCTCTTCGGAAACCACTTTCAGAATCTCTTCGACCGAATCACGATCACTGATCAATTCCTTTATCGGGAAACCATCGTTTGTCTCCTGTTTGATAACCTTATCCAACTGTTCTTTCGCCTCTTGTTGACCGTTCATGTAATTTTTGTACTCTTCCTCGGGAAACAGCCCCGGCGCGTTCACCGCCGATATATCGACAGGGTCCGAAACCAGATGAAGAACATAGAGCCTGGCTCCGTACTTTCTGGCAAGAGAAACACCCATCTGAAATGCTTTGCGGCTGTAGGGGTTCATTCTGCTTATGACAAGGATACGTCTGATGGTCTTCATGAGTTGCCCCCTATTTGGAAAATGATGCAGTCCTTTTTAACAACTGTTCGATTACCTTTTTGAGTTTCCGCTGAAATTTTTCTGTTTATGGCCTGCATTGACGCCATCAGGACGAAACTATTTAACTACCAGGTCATTTTTCAACTCTTTGATACCCTTAACGCGTCCTGCAATCTCTCCAGCCTTTGCCGCGCTCTGCGCCGAATCGACAAAACCGCTTAACTGAACTACCCCTTTGAAAGTCTTGACTTCGATCTGCAAAGATTTCAGATTCGCATCTTCAAAGAGCCCGGCTTTTATTTTGGCTGTAATGGCGGAATCATCGATATACTCGCCGGTGCTTTCTTTCTTTTGCGTGGCATTGCATCCCAGGAATGCGGTTATCAGGCCGAGACAGAGCAGCAATTTCAAAATCAGCTGTAGTTTTTTCATGCGACACCTCCTTAAATTATGTTTCCAAAGAGAGTAAATCGCAATTATCACGCCAGAAAAAACTGTAGCTTCTGAGAGTACAACGGTCTGATTGTACAGGGAAAATTAAAAGAGGGGGAGCGTGGTGCAGGTAAAGCCGTCAATTGAATCCGTCATACCATGCATAACTGCCATATATGACGGATTGCTTTGAGCAATCATTTAAGTGAGTTGCAACTGTTTCATTTCTACAGGTTAATGGGATGGGGAGGCGATTCGAAAACCAAGGTCGCTGGCGAAATAGTCCGGTGGATTGCTGCTACGCCGCGCTGCATCCACAAACCTGTCACTGCTGCGCCAGCTTCCCCCGCGATCCATGTAACTGGAAGCTGATGACGGTCCCTGCGGATTTTGTTGATTAGCGCTCGTGTAGTCGCTGTATCTGTCGTTCACCCACTCGCTGACATTGCCGTTCATGTCGTAGATACCAAGAACGTTGGGCTTTTTCTGTCCCACCGGGTGGCTCTTCCCCCCGGAATTGCCGGCATACCAGGCGACCTCATCCACCTTGTCGCCTCCGCAGTATTTCTCCCTCATTTTCCCGCTTCGACAGGCATACTCCCACTCGGCCTCCGTCGGAAGGCGGAAGCTGCCGCCGGTTTGCCTGTTTAAACTTGATATGAATATCTGAGTGTCTTTCCACGATACCTTCTCAACAGGGCAGTCATCGCCGCACTTATTGAAGTTGGAAGGATCGTTCCCCACTATCTTCCGCCATTGTCCCTGCGTCACCTCATATTTGCTTATGGAATAATCGCTGAGACAAACTTCATGGATAGGTTTTTCGATATCTGCTTCCCGTCCGAATATGTCGCCCATTCGAAAGCAGCCCCCCTTCACCTTTACCATGTTCCGTTCGATCTCTTTATGCACTGTCGCAACCTCTGTTTCGGGCTTTGCATCTTTTTTAGATGCCCCGCAAAGTGCGGAAACGGCACATATCAGAACCAGAGTAATGGTGACAAAACAGCTCGATATCGGCTTCATGACAGATCTCCCGGTATTACTTTATTTAGAGTTTCTCCACAGCCTGACGCGTTATTTCTACAATCTCTGCCGGCTCCTCATAGCGGAACCGCAACGGCTCTCCGAAGGTAACCGTCACCCCTCCACGCTTTGGAAAGCCCACCTCGTGCGGAAGAACCCGATCGGTCCCGACGATTTTTATCGGCACTACCGGAATCCCCAGCTCCTTGACCATCATGCCAAGTCCCAATTGGAAGGGAAGCATTTTGCCGTCTCTGGAATGCCCCCCCTCAGGGAATATCATGATGTTAAAACCGGCATCGGCAAGCCTTCCCATGTATTTGAGCGAGCCGCTGAATCCCTGTGACTGGGGTAGCGGAAACAGGTTGAACAGCACTGTTCCGTACTCGAAGCAGAAGCGCCTCCAGATGCGGTCGAAACCATGGTACTCTCCGAAGAAGAACTCTTCCCAGGCGGCGGTGGCGGTTCTATAGCGGAGCTCTCGCGGGAGCGCGAACATGACTGCAGGCTGGTCCAGATAGCTTACATGGTTGGCCACGAAAAAAACCGGACCGTCCAGCTTGTCAAGCTTGTCAACACCCCGCACTTCCAGCGTGACGAAGCTTCGGAACAGCGGGCCGTGGATCACTGCGTCCCAGGCCATCCGGAGCCACCTGAAAAAACGGGCATTGGTCCAGAAGCGAAAATGGTCGTGGCTGGTCAGTTTCTCCCGTTTTGCGATGATCTGTCGCAGATCCGAAACTTTGGTCTCCGGCCCGATCTGGGAGTCATCGATATCGAGGCGGTATTCCTGCTCCAGAAAATTGACCAGTTCGACCCGGTCGATCGAGGTAAGGCCCAGGTCGGCCACAAGCAGCGACTCCTCGCGGATCTGCGCGACACCGGAACCGGTCACCCTGGCGATCAGATTGAGCAGGCTGTCCCGGCTGACAGTGGTATCGCTCCCCTCCGATAGCTTTTTAACCTCTTCCTTGACCGCGAACTTTTTTATCTTGAGTGTCGTGGTCTTTGGAAATTCAGGCTCGCTCCATAGGGTGAAGCCGCTAATCTGCTGCAGCGAATCCAGACTCTTGTTTGCCTGAGCGATGATCCCTTCAGGTGCTGCTCCGCTTCCGTCCAGGAGCAACACGGCGTGAACCTCTTCCCCGCCGCCACTCTCCAAACCGATGACACATGACTCCTTCACACCGGCGATTTTATTCAGCACCGATTCCAGTTCGTCGGGATAGACGTTGACCCCCGAGCCGGTGACGATCAACTCCTTCTCCCTCCCCCTGATGCTGAGCCAGCCATCCGGATCGATCTCACCGATATCTCCGGTCCTGAACCAGCCATCATCCGTGAACGCCTCGCGGCTCGCCAGCTCGTTCTCGTAATAACCGGGAAAAACATTATCTCCGCGCGCCAGGACTTCCTTTCCCTCGATCTTCACCTGAACACCAGGCAGGGGGGGGCCGACCGAGCCAGCCTTTTGGCGTTCCATCGTGTTGACACAGAGCACTGGCGAGGTTTCGGTGAGTCCATAACCTTCCAGAACCGTGAATCCCATGCTGTTCCAGAATTTGAAAACCTCCGGATCCAGGGGCGCTCCGCCTGATACGAAGGCGGTAAAATTACCGCCGAACTTACTATGCACCGGGAAAAACAGGAGCCGGCGCAGCTCTTTCGGAACTCTGTTTGCTAACTGCGACAGTCGGCGGAATATTCCGGAGAGGTGTTTTCCCTCAAGTTCCCGCTCGATGGTTGTTTTTAGGAGCTGCACGAGGCGGGGGACGGACATGATGATGTAGATCTCCTCCTCGCTCAACGCTTCCATTATCGCGGAAGGCTTGAGAGTGCCGAGATAGACGATACCGGCGCCCCTGTAGAGTGGAGTAAAAAAACCGCCCATCTGCTCGAACATGTGGGATAACGGGAGCAGCGAAAGAAAATTGAACTCAGGGGTAATGATCGGTACCGCGCGGTTTATCTGGGTCATGTTGGCTACCAGATTTTTGTGGGTAAGGATAACCCCTTTCGGATTGCCGGTCGTGCCGGAAGTATATATCAGCTGTGCAGTATCTTCCGGAGCGGCGGACGCCGGTTCGCTTGTCGGCCCAATATCTTCGAGCAGGAACTTAAGCTCTTCCAGCAGCATCGAGATGTCTGCGGTCATTCGCTCCGGTTTGAAGCGGCTCTGCAGGACGACTTTGGCTTTAGTCAGGCTCCGGATGGATTCCGCACGCGCCAGGTCGGACATGAAGTCAACCGGGACTGCAACCGCGCCACGGACGATGATCCCCCAATAGGCTACCGCCCACCAGGAAGAGTTGGGCCCCCAGATCAGCACCCTGTCTCCCGGCGCCACTCCGTTTTTCGCCAGGAGGTTCGCCATCTTCAGAGCCAGATCGTGGAATTCCCCGTAGGAAACCACCAGCCGCCGCACACCGGTCCGGTTCACAAAGACGGTTTTATCGCCCAGCGCTTCGAACGTATTGAAAAGATCGATCAATGTCTGCATGGATACTCCATTGTTATTTCGTTTCCATCCGCTGTTTCTAGTACCTTGTAACGCTTATTATTTCGCGGCTAACCCCTCTAAATCTCCCCTTACCTAAGGGGAGACTTCAAAGCATCCCCCCTTAGGTAAGGGGGGAGTGAGGGGGGTTAGATTTAGATGTTACAGCGTACTAGGATAAAAACTATTTATCGTGTCCCCGGCCCCGCTCATCATTTTTATCGCGCCCTTGCCCCTGGCCCCGATTGGGCTCCTGCGACTCGTCCCTATCCTTCGGACCCTGTTTCTGCTCTTTCACCTTTGGCGCCTTTTGCTCATGCTGTGCAGGAGCCGGCTGCTGCCTCTGATCTTGCGCTCCAGGGCCTCTTTGCTGAGGCTGTGTATGCTCCGGGGCTGATTTCTGAACATATTCGCCACCCCGTTGAGGTGGCTGCGAATGCGAGTCAGCCGGAGCGCCCCGCTGGAGCGGCGCTGGATGCGAAATTTCCTGCTGCCTTGGATTTTTCACCGGGGGCTCTTCCTTCTTTACCCGTTCAGCAGCTGCAGGAGCTTTTTGTCCTGCCTGCGACTTCAAGTGCTCGCGAACAGTCGTATCACGCGGCTGGTAGCGGTACTCCCGGCTGCGTATCGTATGCTGTTGCTCAACCCGTGGATACTTCTCTCCGGAATATCTACGCTGGTAGACAGGCAGTGGTGCGGGCGCCGGAGCAGAACTCCGCTTCCATCTATCCCATCCGCTTCGATGCTGCTCCCATCCGGGCCCCCAATGTTGACCCCAACGTGGTGGAGCATTCGATGCCCATCCTCGAAAGTACATCGGAGGCTGCCGGTAGTAGCGCACCGGAACACGGAGGATGAAGAGCGGCACAACCTCCGGCTGCACAACCCCCCAGGGACCGTTGTACCAGGAACTCGCATACCAGTTGTCCCCCTGGTAAACCCAGTACATACCATCGTAAAAGAAATAGTTGGCGTCCATCCGTGGAGCATAGTAGACAGGGTAACCAGGCACCCGGACGAGTTCCGGGAAGAGAGGCAGATTGATTCCGATGCTCACGTTGGGCAACCCGATACCGATGCTTACCTGGGCTGATGCGAAAGTTGCTGAGCAGAACAGCATGGAGAGCAGTATCATTCCGTATCTTATTTTCTTCATTTTGTCCTCCGACGCGGTAGAAATTTTTAAATTTGCAGTGGTACTCTGGAGAGCCTTAGACCGTCACATCATTTTCCTGCAAAGATGCTAAAATCTTTTCAGCGTTGATGATCGACATTACAAACAGAGCGGCTGCCGTTTCACTCAACGGATCGCCATGGGGGCCAAATAGTGCAATAAGAGTGTTTTCGTCAAACACTCCCAAATGCTTTCCGTCAATAGTCTGGCCGGGCAGTTCGCCCTCAACCTTACCCTCCCATATGCCCATTCCGAGCGACTTTGGCAATTTTGCCGCCAGATCGCAGATGGCAGTGGCCGCTTCCATGGCGGACATCTCCTTGATTGCTTCGCATTCGGCGAGGTTGCCGGTTTGGCCGACCTGTACCCTCTTATGATAACTCATGATATTTCTCCACTTATTGACAACTCAGCGGTCATGCCTCTCCTGCCTGTCATGCCCGTACTTGTTACCATGCCCCTTGTCATGCTTCTTCTGCTTTTTATGGCGCTTGGCCGGCTTTTCCTTTTCAATATACACACGGCGATCTCTTTCGACGTAGTACGGGCGGCCTGCGTCGATCTGGACGCGCACTCCTGGGGGTGGCGGCAGGTAGCCGTCGATGCGGATATTCACATTGGGTGGCGCCGGCAGGCCGGGGGGGGCCGGAAAACCGGCCTTGGCATCATTGAGGCCGAAACTGAAGACGACTGCCGTGATTATCAGCAAGTTAAAAGTGATCCTGTTTAACAGGGGAGACAGGGGGGGAATAGAGTACGTACGCATTACAGCTCCTTTTTAAACGTGAAGTGGCTTCAATGAAAAAAAGGCCGGACGGCGAGCCGCCCGGCATTGCATGAAGGAGGCACTTGTTAGTACCTTTATAAAGAGTAATTACAACTTTCATGCCAAAGAAGAGTTGCGAATATTGCCGGGTTAACAGACTGATTATATTGGATATAAAATATAATCAGCTGGAGAGATAAAGAGGAATCCGCCAAAGGTGGCCGTCGCATTTAACAAAGCCGTCACATGTTGCGGATAGCTAAAAATGCAGACCTCCGAGGTTTATATTCAGGCCCATAGTTTGGGTCGAACCTCGGAGGTCTCTTCACATTTCAGGACTTTTAAAAGGATGCTTCTATTCCACTATTATCTCGAAGAGAACACGCATGTTTTGCTTTGCTGCGTCCGAGTAAATATCTTTAGGCGACGCCTCGTATGCTTCCGGGTTTGTCTCGCCATAGCCGATGGTGGCAAGCCTGCCCGGTTTAATGACCCCTTCGCTAATGAGGTATTCCTCGACAGCCTTCGCCCTTCTTTCGCTTAACTTCTGATTGTACTCTTTCGTGCCGGAAGCAGAGGTATACCCTGCGACACGAATTTTAGATTTAGGGTTTTCTTTCAGATGTTTGATATCCCTTTTCAGGATGATCTTCGCTTCCGGCGTCAGGGTCGATTTATCGAAATCGAAATGCACATCCTCAAACGCAAGGACAACAACAGCAGCCTTCTTCTCCGACGCAACGGCAACGACCTTCTCCACGGCCTTCGGCTCAGTCACAAGAATAACTACCTTCTGAGGGCAGCCATCCTTGTCAACGGCGACGCCTTCGGGGGTGTTGGGGCATTTATCCAGATAATCGGGCACGCCGTCGCCGTCGCTGTCAAGCGGGCAACCATCCTTGTCAACGGCAACACCGGCGGGGGTGCCGGGGCACTTGTCGAGGGTGTCGACTACACCGTCACCATCGCTGTCCAGAGGCGCCGATGTCGTTTTTTCATCCCCGCCAAACCTGAATACCACACCCAGGGTTGCCTGAAGATTGTGGATAGTCTCATCCAGAACCAGATTATCCCTCAGATCGGCTCTGATTGCGATATTGTCCGCCACCCAGTATTTTGCTCCTACTCCAAAATCAACAATAGACATGTTGCCGCTGTTTATCTTTTTGGGATCATAGTAGGCGGCTCCGTAACCGGCAACGATGAATGGGTTAAGTTTAGCCTCCGGCATAAAGTGATAGACGAGATCCAGGTGATACATAAATATATCAACATCATTAATGGGACTTGTGAACTGTCCTTTTCTGGAGAATGCTTTTGATTTGTCATCAACACCGCTCTTGATGTATTCCGCGGCAGCTTCAATACCAAAATTACCGGTGAAATTATAGCCAAGCCGTCCGCCGAATACAGGTCCGTGTTCCAGGTTCTGCCTGCTTTCGAATAGATTAACACCCACGAACGGATTCACTTCAACGCTTTTTGCCTTTATCTCGGCACGGGCTGACAATGGGAGTAGCAGAGCAGTGGCAAACAACACCGGAGTAATCTTTTTCATGATTGGAAACATTGAAAATATCTTTCTCATTTAAACCTCCTTTTATCGACAGAATACTTTATTTTAGTTGTTTTCATGTTGCTGGGAGGAAACGGGGAGACAGACTGAATGAATAAGATATACAGCCTGTCCCCTTTTCGAATCCTGCATTCAGACCGGACGCCTAATCTCTTACGGCACGGTGACGGTATTGGTGTCCAAAGCAATCGTGCCTGCGCCTATCGCCCCGGCCAACAGACGGCCGTTTATGATCGCGCCGGTCTGACCGGTAACACTTACACCGGCAATTACGGTCCCATAGAAGGTAGTGCCTACTCCAATGGTTGCAGACGCGGTAGGAACCCAGAACACATTGTTCGCGTTAGCGCCATTTAAGAGCGAAACGCTGCCTAACGGAGTAGTTGTAGTGAGGGAGGAGCCGATCTGGAAGACCCAAACGGCATTCGCATCGCCTCCGCCGTCAAGTGTGAGATGCGTATTGATCGACATCGAGCTGCCGGATGTATAGGTGCCGGGAGGAATACCTCCAGGATACAGGGCGCCCAGGTCCGCGCCGGCAGATATCGTTACTCCCGGCGGCAGATTCTTGTAGTAGTTATACGCGACCAGCAGGTCGGCATAGGCCAGGTGAGAAATAGAATCATTAATGTGTATCGTTCCGTTGACCTGTACCGGCAGCAAACCATTGGATGAGCCCGGTTCCATGGCGACATCACCGTTGATCCTGGTGGCGGCGCCGGTGTTGGTAATCGCGGAGGTTGCCATGATCCCGTTCACCGCGGCAGATCCGAGGTGTGAAGCGGGGGGGGCAGGGGGTACTACCGGTGTGACGGTTACGGTTACGACATAATCCGCAAAAGTGTTGTCCGCCGCAGTTACCCTGTATGTCTGCGGAGTTGTGAAGTCATTCGTAGGCGGCGCCTCACTCGTCTGAACCACACTGCCTACCTTTACCCCTGTACCTGTAGTCGTGTATTTTGCAGTCAGGGCCGTTACGGCTGTACCGGACGGCAGGGTCACCGATATTGTTTTTGCAACTTCATCTATAGTTCCCGGAGTTCCGGCAAACCCGACAAACGAATATGCGGTAATGGCCTTGGCAGAGTTCGGAGCCAGGGTTACCGTCACCGTATATGGTATCGTTGTCGTTGTGCCGTCTGCCGCAGTTACCGTGTAATCCTTCGGAGTTGTGAAGTTATTGGTCGGCGGAGCTTCGCTCGTCTGAACCGTCGTGCCTATCTTCACCAATGTCCCTGTAGTCGTGTATTTCGCGGTCAGGGCAGTTACGTCCGTCCCGAACGGTAGCGTCACTGATATGGTCTTTCCAAGCTCATTTATAGTTCCCGGAAATGCGGTAAAACCGACAAACGAAAATGCGTCAATGGTCTTCAACGAGCTTTGGACCGTAGTTACTGTCACCGTATATGGTGTCGTAGTCGTTGTACCGTCCGCCGCGGTTACCGTGTATGCCTTCGTGGTTGTGAAGTCATTAGTCGGCGGAGCTTCGCTCGTTTGAACCGTCGAGCCTATCTTCACCAATGTCCCCGTGGTTGTGAATTTTGCCGTCAGGGCCGTTACGGGGGTTCCGGAAGGGAGGACCACCGATATTGTCTTTGCCGTTTCATTTATGGTTCCCGGAAACGCCGTGAATCCGACAAAAGAAAATGCGGTGATGGTCTTCAAGGAGCTTGGCGCCACGGTTACGGTCACCGTATATGGCGTTGTTGTAGTTGTGCCGTCCGCCGCGGTTACCGTGTACGCCTTCGGAGTCGTGAAGTCATTCGACGGCGGAGCTTCGCTCGTCTGAACCGTCGATCCGACCTTTACGACTGTCCCTGTGGTCGTGAATTTCGCGGTCAGGGCCGTTACGGCCGTCCCATTCGGCAGGGTCACCGATATGGTTTTTGCCGTTTCATTTACAGTTCCCGGAAATGCGCTAAACCCCACAAACGAAAATGCGGTAATGGTCTTCAAAGAACTCGGCGCCACGGTTACCGTTACGGTATATGTCGCCGTTGAGAGGTCGGCTGCGGTTACCGTGTAATCCTTCGGAGTTGTGAAGTTGTTCGCAGTTGCAACGCTCGTCTGAATAGCAGATCCAACTTTTACTATCGGTCCTGTGGCCGTGAACGTCGCAACCAGAGCCGTCACGTCTGTCCCGCTTGGAACGGTCACCGCAATGGTCTTTGCCAGTTCGTTAATAGTTCCCGCAGCCCCGGTAAACCCGGCAAACGAAAATGCCGTAATGGCCTTGGCAGAGCTCGGTGCTACGGTTACCGTTACGGTATATGTCGCCGTTGTTCCGTCTGCCGCAGTCACCGTGTATGCCACAGGAGCTGTGAAGTTATTCGTCGGCGCCGCACCGCTAGTCTGCGCTGTAGCACCTACCTTTACGCCTGTCCCGGTAGTCGTGAAATTAGCGGTCAGGGCCGTCACATTTGTCCCGAACGGCAAGGCGACCGATATCGTCTTTGCCAGTTCATTTACAGTTCCTGGAAACGCGGTAAACCCGACAAACGAAAATGCGGTAATGGCCTTGGCAGAATTTGGGGCCACGGTTACCGTTACCGTATACGGCGTAGTTGTCGTTGTGCCGTCCGCCGCGCTTACCGTGTATGCCTGCGGAGTTGTGAAGTTATTAGCAGTCGTACCGCTTGCCTGAAGCGCCGTGCCGACATTTACGGCTGTCCCTGTGGTCGTGTATGTCGCAACCTGGGACGTAACGGATGTCCCATACGGCAAGGCCACCGTTATTGTCTTTGCCGGTTCATTTACAGTTCCTGCAACCCCGGCAAGTGAATATGCGGTAATGGCCTTGGCAGAGTTCAGGGCTACGGTTACGGTTACGGTATATGTCGCCGTTGAGCCATCTGCCGACTTTACAATGTACACCACCGGAGTTGTGAAGTTATTCGCCGGCGCTGCACCGCTCGTCTGAGTTGTAGAGCCTACCGTCACGACTGTGCCGGTGGTAGTGTATGTCGCAACCAATGCCGTCACATCTGTGCCGAACGGCATCGTTACGGCAATTGTCTTTGCCGGCTCGTTTACTGTTCCTGAAAC